>NZ_JBVVQT010000038.1:0-29003 GCF_055811595.1 Mesorhizobium sp. WSM4814 | reverse complement strand
GGGCGGGACGGCTTGCTCCCCGGTATGAGCGTCTTTATCAAGGGCGAGCTTTAGAACGCCTTACCGCCTGTGAGTCGCCAAACGATCATGCTTTTCCGACTGCTCCGCTTCGTTCTGGTCCTGGCGATCGTCGCCTCGGCGCCGCTGTCGCTTGATGCGGCGGCGCAGGGGCTTGATCAGGCTGTCTCCGGAGTGGTCGCCGACCAGCAGAAAATCCTGCAGGACCTGACGACAAAGACCGACAATCTCGAAAAGAAAATCCACGAGGACGGTGACGACGACGCCAGCCTTGTCGACATCCGCCTGCAGCTCGAGGAAATGTCGCAAGGTGCGCTGAACAGCGCGCTTGCCTTCCGCCCACGCCTTTCGGAGATCAACGCAAGGCTCGATCAACTCGGGGCGCCGCCGGCCGCGGGCCAGCCGCCCGAACCCGACATCGTGACCAGCGAACGCCAGGCGCTGGCGTCCGAAAAGGCCGAGATCAATGCAGTCATCGCCGCGGCGCAAAACCTGTCGATCCGCATCAGCGGCCTCATCGCCAAGATCGGCAATATGCGCAGCGAGCTGTTTCGCAATCTGCTCACCAAGCGCTACGTGCTGTCCGACGCGTTGAGCCCTGAGGTCATTTCCGATGCCAATGGTGAATTTACCGGCTTCAACAAGGCAGTGTCGTCGTGGCTGAGCTTCGTCTTCAAGTTCAAGTTCCAGGCCGTGCTGGCCGCGACCTTGACGGCGCTTTCCCTGGCGGCGGTGCTTTTTGTCGGTGGGCGGCGTTTGTTCGGGCGTGTCTTCGAAGCGGACCCGTCGGTCGAAGATCCGTCCTATCTCAGCCGGTTGTCGGTGGCGTTCTGGTCGACATTGCTGCCGACGCTGGCGGTCGGCGTCTTCCTGGTCTCGACCGTGTTCTTTTTCAACTACTACAATGTGTTGCGCGGCGACATTGGCGTTTTCCTGAATGCGCTGGTCGGGGTCATCGCGGTGGTGTTCTGCGTCAACCGACTGGCCAATGCGACGCTGGAGCCGCGGCTGCCGAACTGGCGGCTCATCCCCGTTGAATCAGGCCCGGCACGCTGGCTGGTGCGGCTGACGACCGCCATGGCGGTGGTGATCGGCGTCAACTATTTCCTGTCGGTGGTCAACGACACGATGGGCTCGCCGCTGTCGCTGACCATCGCCAGAAGTTTTGTCGCCACCGTCATCGTCGGCATCATCCTGATCCTGATGGCGCTGCTGAAGCCGTTCAAGGCCACCGACGGAAGCTGGCGCCCCTGGCCGGCGTGGCTGCGCTACACGGCAGTCGCGATCGGCCTTTTCACCATTGCCACGGCGCTGCTCGGCTATATCGGCCTTGCCATCTTCGTCTCGCTGCAGGTCGTGGTCACCGGTACCATTCTGGTGACCGCCTATATCGGCTTCCTGTCAGCGCGGGCGATCAGCGAGGAAGGTGGCTTTGCCAACACGTCGATCGGGCGCTGGCTATCGACCAATTCCAGTTATGAGGAGTCCGCGCTCGACCAGCTCGGCCTGGTCGTCAGCGTCGCCATCAACCTGATGATCGTGCTGGTGTTCCTGCCGCTGATCCTGTTGATGTGGGGCTTCCAGCCCGGCGACATCGAGGCCTGGGCCTACAAGCTGGCGACGGGCCTCACCGTCGGCTCGGTGACGATCTCGGTGACCGGCATCCTCACCGGCATCGTCGTCTTCATCATCGGCTATTTCCTGACGCGCTGGTTCCAGGGCTGGCTCGACGGCTCGGTGATGGCGCGCGGCAAGGTCGATACCGGCGTGCGCAACTCGATCCGGCTGGCGGTCGGCTATGCCGGCGTCGCGCTCGCAGCCCTCGTCGGCGTCTCGGCGGCGGGCATCGATCTCTCCAACCTGGCGCTTGTCGCCGGCGCCCTGTCGCTGGGTATCGGCTTTGGTCTGCAGAATGTCGTCTCCAACTTCGTCTCCGGCTTGATCCTTTTGGCCGAGCGGCCGTTCAAGGTCGGCGACTGGATCGTCGCCGGTGAGATCAGCGGCACGGTCAAGAAGATCAGCGTGCGCGCTACCGAGATCGAGACGTTCCAGCGGCAGTCGGTGATCCTGCCCAATTCAAACCTGATCAACAATGCGGTCGGCAACTGGACGCACCGCAACAAGCTCGGTCGCATCGACATCAAGGTCGGCGTCGCCTACGGCAGCGACGTCAAGCAGGCCCATGCTGTGCTGTTGGAGATTGCGCGCGGCCATCCGCTGGTGCTGAAAAATCCGGAACCCTTCGTGCTGTTCACCAATTTCGGGGCGGCCGCTCTCGAATTCGAAATCCGTGTGTTCCTGGCCGACGTGATGAACGGCAACATCGTGCAGAACGACATTCGGTTTGCCGTCCTCGACGAGTTCGCCGATCAGCATATCGAAATTCCGTCGGCGCCGCGCGCCGTCGTCGAGACCAAGAAGCATGAGGCGTGGCCAATCGATGACGACAAGATCGAAGTCGATTTTGCGGAACAGGAGCAAGCAAAGGCGGAAGCCGTGGCCGAGACGAAACGCCTGGCCAGATCCGGGCGCAAGACCCGCAAGCCGGATCCCGATTAGGGTAAATTGATATTCAGCCGGCCTGCGAACGGCTGATACCTGCGCTTCCGACGCAGCCAAAGCAATTGCGGCATGAATGCGGCATTCAGTTGCCGTTCAGCTGGCATCTCATATAAGCTCACATGCAAACGGCGGGAATGCCTTGCGAGATGCAACAGAGGCGGTGGCAACACCGATATTGCAAATGTGGAAGTCGCTCGTCGCCGCCATCGCTTTTCTTGCCGTGGGCGGTTCAGCCTTTGCCGCCAGCGCCACCAACAAGGACGCCGAGACCCGCACACTCGTCGTGACCGAAGGCGGTAGCAAGACGGAGCTGGCGCTGGCCGCCGGCGAAACCGCTGAATTCTGCCCGACCGGCTGTTTCGTTACCATGCCGAATGGCGACCTCGAAGCGCTGACCGGTTCGGAAACAATCGAAATCTCTGGCGGCGTCGCCCGCATCAAGTAACCGCGTCAAAAAACGTTGACTAGTTTTTAGAAGGCCGGGCAAATGCCCGGCCTTTGATCGTTTCGGGTTATCGAAATTTAACGATGAAAGGGAAAATACCGTCACGCAAGCCAGGCCGGGCCGGACGCTTTAACGATCGCTGCGCTGTTGCCCGCTATATCGGGCCGAAGACGCCGAAGCATGGGGTTTTGGATCGGCGCCTGATCCTTTCCGAAAGGTCGGCTTTCGGGATCATGCGCTTTTAGGCAGGGCAACGAAGAATGGATGCGCGGTCGGACAGGAACGCAATCCCGCTTGCTGTCGATCTCGACGGCACGCTGATCGCGACGGACCTGTTGTGGGAAGGTCTGTTCATCCTTCTCAAGAAGAATCCGCTCTATGTTTTCCTGGTGCCGTTCTGGCTCGCCGGCGGGCCGGCGCGGTTGAAGCAGGCCATCGCTCAACGCATCGACATCGATCCTGCGTCGCTGCCCTACCGCGAGGCGCTGCTTCAGCGCCTTCGCACCGAACATGGCGAAGGCCGCAAGATCGTGCTGGCGACCGGGACGCCGCGTAAATTCGCCGAGGCGATCGCCGCACATCTCGGGATATTCGATCGCGTCCTGGCGACTGACGGCCCCCACAACATGACGTCAGGCAGAAAGCGCGCCTCGCTTGTCGCCGCCTATGGCGATGGCGGCTTCGACTATGCCGGCAACAGTCGGCACGACCTTAAGGTATTCGACGCCGCGCGCACGGCAATCGTCGTCGCGCCCGACCGTCATGCCGCGCGCTGGCAGGCCGCGCACAGTGCTGAAATCATGCCGGCGCCGAAGCCGACATTCAGAACCATCGTCAAGATGCTGCGCGTTCATCAGTGGCTGAAAAACTCGCTGATCGCAGTGCCGATGGTGCTGTCGCACGAGTACTTCAACGCCGACATGATCTGGGAATGCCTGCTGGCATTCGTCTCGTTCAGCGCGGTCGCTTCCGCCATCTACATCCTCAATGATTTCTTCGATCTCGCGCTCGACCGCAAACACCTGACCAAGCGCAACCGGCCATTCGCCAGCGGCGCGCTGTCGATCCCGTTCGGCCTCGGTTCAATGATGGTGCTGCTCGCAATAGGCGTTGCTGCAGGGCTTCTGCTGCCGATCGAATTCCTCGGCGTGCTCGGCGGCTACATGGTCATCACCACCGGCTATTCGCTGTCGTTCAAGCGCATGCTTCTGATCGACGTGCTGATATTGGCCGGTCTCTACACCATCCGCGTTCTGGCTGGCGCCGCGGCGACCGGCGTCGACGTCTCGTTCTGGCTGCTGGCCTTCTCGATCTTCTTTTTCCTGTCGCTGGCGCTGGTGAAGCGGTTTGTCGAGCTGCGCACGACTGCCATTCCGGCCGGCGAGCGCATTGCCGGCCGCGGCTACCGCACCGAAGACCAGGAGATCGTCGCCCAGGCGGGCATGGCGTCGGCCTTTTCCTCGGCGCTGGTGCTGGCGCTCTATATGGACAGCGCTGCGGTGCGCGAACTTTATCCGCATCCTTGGCTGGTCTGGCCGCTGGCGCCGATCGTGCTTTACCTGACCATGCGCGTCTGGATTCTCGCCCGCCGCGACCAGATGCATGACGATCCGGTCGTCTTCATCATCCGCGACTGGCGCAGCCAGATCGTCGTGCTGATCGGCGCTGTGTTTCTGGTCGTCGGAGGCTGGTAGGCGTGGGGCAGGAGCGGTTCCAGAGCTTCGGTCTTGCCACGCCACCGGCACTCAATGTGATCCCGGCGGACGACGCTGTTGCGCTGCTGAAGAGCGGCAAGGCGACAAGAAACGCTTTGCTCGCCTACGGCAACGGCCGCTCCTATGGCGATTCCTGCCAGAATGGGGCCGGCACGATCATCGATATGCGGCCGCTGAACAGGATCCGCGCCTTCAATGCCGAGACCGGCGTGATCGAGGCCGAGGCCGGCGTGCTTCTGTCCGACATCATCGCCCATGCAGCGCCATACGGCTTCTTTCCCGCCGTCGTTCCGGGCACGCAGTTCGTCACGCTCGGCGGCGCCATCGCCAACGACGTTCACGGCAAGAACCATCACCGGCGCGGCACCTTCGGCTGCCACGTCGAATCCTTGACGCTGCTCAGATCGGACGGACAGGCCCATTACAGCTCGGCCACCGAGAATGAACGCCAGTTCGCGGCGACGATCGGCGGCATGGGGCTGACTGGCCTGATACTGTCCGCATCGATCCGGCTGATGAGGGTGCCATCGCTCGACATCATCGAGAAGGTGACGCCGTTCCGTGATCTCGGCGAGTTCTTCGAACTTGCAGAAGCGGCCGATCAGGCCAACGAATACGTCGTCGCCTGGATCGACCAGCTTGCCGGCGGCCACAGTCGCGGGCGCGGGCTGCTGTTCACCGGCAATCACGCCGAGTATGGCTCCCATGTGGCCTTGCGTGCCGGTGGAAATCTTTCGGTGCCGTTCCAGCCGCCGTTCAACGTGCTCAACCGGCCGTTCCTGACTGCCTTCAATGCCGCCTACCGGTGGAAGAAAGGCCGGTCGACGGAGGCGCGTCAGGTCGGCTACCAGGGTTTCTTCTTTCCGCTCGACGGCGTCGGCAACTGGAACCGCCTCTATGGACCGAATGGGCTTTTCCAGCACCAGAGCGTGATGCCGGAAGACGTCGCGCGCCGAGTGGTGCCGGCGTTGCTTGCGGCGGCAAAACGGGCCGGGCAGGGCTCGTTCCTCACAGTCCTGAAGCGCTTCGGCGGGGTCCGCTCGCCGGCACTGCTGTCGTTCCCGCGGCCGGGTTTCACGTTGACGCTGGATTTCCCCAACCGTGGCAGGGCGACGCTGGCGCTGCTGAAGGAGCTCGACCAAATCACGGTCGAGGCCGGTGGTGCGGTCAATCCCTACAAGGATGCCCGCATGGGCGACGACGTTTTCGCAGCCTCCTTTCCGGAATGGCAACGCCTCGAAGCGATCCGCGATCCCGCCTTCATGTCGAGTTTCTGGGCGCGAACGGCGCAAAGGCTCGAGGCGCGACACGGAGCCGCCGAAGCCGCGGAATAGATAACATTCGAATAGTTCGTGGTAAACAGATCGATAATTCAAGCTTTCCTCGAACTTTTTTGTGCTTCACGAAATGTTTGGAAGTTTTCAGTAGAACGAAAAAGGTTGATGAGAAAAACATGAAATACATCGTATCAATTCTGTTCACGGTCATGACCAACGCCGCCGCGCAACTCATGCTGAAGCAGGGCATGATGTCACTCGGTCCGATTTCCTTCGACGGCAGCAATCCGTTGCTGAAGCTGTTGCAGATCGTCTTCAGCCCATGGGTTTTCTTCGGCCTATGCACCTTCGTCATCTCGATGGCGGCGCACATCTATGTGCTGTCCAAGGTAGAGCTCAGCTTCGCCTATCCGTTCCTCAGCCTCGCCTATGTCGCCGTTGCGATCTTCGCCTATTTCATCTTCCGCGAAGACCTCAATGGCTGGCGTATCGCCGGCATCGCTTTCATCTGCGTCGGCACGGTGCTGATCGCCCAAAGTGGCCGGGATCTGGGTGGCCGGGATTTGGATAGCCGGGATTTGGGTGGTCGCGGGCATGACGAGGAAACGGCCTCCTTTTCGTCCGACAAGATTCACAGTGGGATCGTTCGATGAGACATGTGATCTTCGGCGGCGACGGTTTCGTGGGCCGCCACCTTGCCCCGAAACTCCTGGCCGATGGCGAGGAGGTGGTCGTCGCAGATATCGCCAAAAGCGACCTGCCGCATTACCGCTCGGTCCGATATGTCAGGTGCGACGTCACCGATCCGGCCTCGGTCGCTTCGGTTGGGCTGAAGGCCGACGACATGGTCTACAATCTGTCGGCGAAAATGCTGTCGCCGATCCAGGTGCGCGCCAGGCGCCACGAATTCTTCTTCCCGGTGAATTTCCACGGCACCGAGCATATCATGCAGGCGATGGACAGAGCCGGCGCGCCCAAGCTCGTCCATTACACGACCGACATGATCTACGGCCACACGGTCACACAACCAATGACCGAGGAGCACCCGGTCGCGCCGCTCGGCGAATATGGCTGGTCGAAGCAAAAGACCGAGGAACTGGCCGTCGAATGGCGCAAGCGCGGCATGTCGATCTCGCTTTTTCGGCCGCGCCTGATCATCGGCCCCGGCCGCCTCGGCATCCTCGAAAAGCTGTTCAAGCTGATCGACTGGAACCTCCCGGTGCCAATGATCGGCTCGGGCAAGAACCCGTATCAGTTCATCTCGGTGTTCGACTGCGCCGAGGCGGCGCGCGCCGCCTGGAGAGCCGGCGTGCCTGATGAGGCCTATAATCTCGGCTCGCTCAACCCGCCGCCGGTCCGGAAACTGCTCGGCGACCTGATCAGGCATGCCGGGTCGAAATCGATGCTGATCCCGACGCCGGGCTGGGCCGTCAAGCGCACGCTCGACCTGCTCGACCGCTTCAACATGCCGATCATGGATCCGGAGCAGTATCTGATCGCCGACGAGGATTGCGTGCTCGACGTGTCCAAAGCCGAACGCCAGCTCGGCTGGGTGCCGCAATATCGCGACGAGGACATGCTGATCGCCGCCTACAGCGAATATCGCGCCAAGAAAGACGGCCATGCCGTCGCCGCCAAACATGTGCCCGCCGAGTGATGCGCCAGCAGGAGATTCTTGAGATGACCGTCATGACTAAGCCAGACCACACGACTGCGCGCGCCACGGTCAGCGGGCGGGCGCTTTCGCCCGCCACCACCGCCAAGCCCGATCTGATCAGCGTCGAGCAGGCCAAGGCGATGGACGTCGCGCGCATGACCGACCTGTTCAAGGCGCATCTCAACCCCGGACAGCTGCATTTCATGAAGCTGCTCGGCTTCCACAAGATCAAGGTCGAGCGCGCCGAAGGCATGTTCTACATCGACCAGAACGGCCGCAAGATCCTCGATTTCTTCGGCGGCTTCGGCTCGCTGGCCTTCGGCCACAATCATCCGCGCCTTCTCGAGGCGCGCAAAAAGTTCCAGGAGGAGAAGCGGCAGGAGATCGCCATCGCCTTCATGTCGCAATATGCGGCGGCGCTGGCGCACAATCTCGCCAAATGCTCGCCCGGCGACCTCGACATGGTGTTTCTGGGCTCTTCCGGCTCCGAAGCCATGGAGGCGGCGGTGAAGCTCGCCGAGCGCGCCGCCGGCCCGAAGCGGCCGAAAATCGTCTATGCCGAGAATTCCTTCCACGGCAAGACCAAGGGCGTGCTGGCGATCACCGACGGCTCGCTCTATCGCGCCGACTTCAAGATGGCCGACAATGTCATGCGCATTCCGTTCGGCGACGTCGAAGCGGTCGAGCGCACGTTCCGCTCCGATCCCGAGATCGGCGTCATCGTGCTCGAAACCATCCAGGGCGGCGGCGGCATCATCCAGGCGCCTGCCGAATACTGGCAGAAGCTGCGTGCGCTATGCGACCAATACGGTGTTCTGTGGGTCGCCGACGAGGTGCAGTGCGGCTATGGCCGCTCCGGCCGCTTCTATGCCTTCGAGCACTACGGCGTCGTTCCGGACGTGACGGCGCTGGCAAAGTCGCTCGGTGGCGGCAAGGCGGCGGTCGGCGCGATGATCGCCAGGCGCGAGGTCTATTTGAAGGCCTATGGCACGCCGAAGACGGCGATGATCCACGCCATGGCCACCTTCGGCGGCATGGGCGAGGCCTGCGTCACCTCGATCGAGGCGCTCAACGTGCTTTACGACGAGGGGCTGATCGACAACGCCGCGGTCACCGGCGACTATCTGCTGCAACGCCTGCAGGCGTTGCAGCAAAAATACCCGAAGATCATCAAGGAGGTCCGCGGCAAAGGCCTTATGGTCGGGCTGGAATTCCACGACTTTTCGCAGACCTTGCCGATGGTGCTGCGGCCTGTGGTCAGCGTGCTTGACGACAAGCTGAAGGGATCCTTGTCCGGCTTTGTTGGTGCTTTGCTGCTGCGTGACTACGACGTGCTCGTTGCCTTCACCGAATACAACCGCAACGTCATCCGTCTCGAACCGCCGCTGATCTGCCAGCGCGAACATGTCGACCGCTTCGTCGAGGCGCTCGACAGCCTGTTGTCGCGCGGCATCGTGTCGATCGTGAAGGATTTCGTCAAAAGCCAGGTTCGTTAGCCAGGTGCGCCGAGCGAGACCATGCTGAGCAAGTCTCCGGCTCCGACAAACCTGCTCGACCGGCTGACCAAGGCCAGTCTGGCATGGGGCGAGGGCACCTATGCGCGTCTTGCCGCACCGATCGGGGCGGCTGCCTTCGCGCTCTACATCCTGCTGACCGCGGCGACGGCATGGTTCATGCCTGACGCCAATTGGGACATGCTGCCCTACCTTGCGATCGCCGAGGAGGGCACCTATCGCGATGTGCAGGCGCTGCACGATTATGCCTATGGCACGGTCAGGGACGGACTATCGGCGAGCGACTACAAGGCGCTGACCGATGATGGCGGCGGCTTCCGCAGTCATATGGCCGGGAATGCCGCCGATTTCCATTCGCTGCTCGGCATGTACCGGATCAAGTTCCTTTACGCCGAGATCCTGTCGACGATGAGCTCGGCGATGTCGCCGGTCGCGGCGATGCGGCTGCTGCAGGTGTTCTCGGTGCTGCTGTTCGGCGCGATCGCGCTGCTCTGGCTGCGCTCAGAGGGCGCGCTGGCGCTGGCGCCGGTTCTCGGCGCGGTGCTGATGATGGCCGATTTCGGCGACGCGGCGCGGGCGTTGACGCCTGACCTGCTGTGCTCGGCGCTGTTCCTCGGCGGGCTCTTTGCCTATAGGCGCGGTCGTGAAGTGGCCACCGCGATCCTGCTCTTCCTCGCTTTCATGGCTCGGCCCGACAATATTGTTTTCCTTGCCATTTTTGCCGTTCTGCTGTTGGCCTTCCGGCAGAAGGCGTGGGGCGCGCTCGCCGGCTTTGCCGCCTCGCTCGTCGCCTATTTCGCCATCTCGCACTGGGCGCAGCATCCCGGCTGGTGGCCGCATCTGTGGTTCTCCTCGATCGAGCAGCGCTACAATATGGCCGGCTTCGATCCGCCGTTCTCGGCAGTCGCCTACCTCCGGGCTTTTGCCGTCTCCCTGATCCGTGCCGTCAGCCTGAACAACTGGGTCGGCGTCTCGGTGCTGGCGCTGGCGGGGTGGTATGCCTCAAGCCGTGCCGGCTTCAAGCTCGACCGCCGCGCCGGCATTCTGTTTGCGGCCTTGGTGCTCGGCGTATTGGCCAAATTCACGGTCTTCCCCATCCACGACACCCGCATCTACTTTCCCAATCTGATCCCGCCGTTCCTGCTGCTCGCCAGCCCCTTCATGGCGCTTTGGGCATCAGCGAGCACCAACGGGCGCGGCGCCGCGCCATTGCACGTCATTCCTGGAGACAAGTCATGAGTTCCGTTTCCAGCCTGGCGCGCATCGCGCTGTCGCTCGGTCTTCCCGCTGGCATCCTCGATCGCGGGCCATCGCTGCGCGGTTCGCGCCGCACCTCAGGGATATCGAAGTGCCGTCGGAGACATTGCAGACGCTGCTCGACCGCAACGGCATCACCCGTATCGACGCCTTCCTTGTCGATTGCGAAGGCGCCGACTGGATCGTCTTCGAGCAGCTCGACCTCGAGCGCTACCGTCCCGGCATGATCAAGGTCGAGGTTGGTGCGTTGCCGGCGGCCGAGATCGGCCAGGTCGTGGTCAAGTTGAAGACCGCCGGCTACCAGGTCGGCTTCCAGGCCGAGGACATCTGGGCCTTCGCCTGAGGGGTAGTCCCGGGCCCGAAAGCAGCTGATCCTTTCGGGTCGCGTCGCATCTGCAGCGTGTCGCAAACAGGCGGTAGCATGGCGGCTGGCGCCTGCATATTGTGCGCCGATCAAACGGGCGCCGGTGCCCGCTTTACCACTTTGGAGTCGCGGGCAATGGCAGGGTTTCCGGAAAAGGCGAAGGTCGTCATCGTCGGGCTGGGCGGTATTGTCGGCGCATCGGTCGCCCATCACCTGATCGAGCGCGGATGGGACGACATCGTCGGCATCGACAAGTCAGGGATTCCGACCGATATCGGCTCGACAGCGCATGCTTCCGACTTCTGCTACACCACCAGCCATGATTTCCTGTCCTGCTGGACGACGCTCTACTCCATCGATTTTTATGAAAAGATGGGTCACTACGCCCGTATCGGCGGCCTCGAGGTTGCCCGCGTCGGCGACGACGATCGCATGGCGGAGATCAAGCGCAAGATCGCCTCGGCAAAGGCCTTCGGAACGCGTGCCCGGCTGATCGAGCCGGCCGAGATCAAGCAGAAATTCCCGCTGATCGAAGAAGAGATGGTGCAGGGCGGCCTGTGGGATCCCGATGCCGGTCTTGTCATCCCGCGCTCGCAAACGGTCGCCGGCAAGCTGGTCGATCAGGCGGAAGCCTCCGGAAAACTCAAATCCTTCGCCAACACGCCGGCCAGGTCGCTCGTCGTGGAGAACGGTCGCATCAAGGGCGTGGTGACCGATCGCGGCACCATCGAAGCCGACTACGTCATCGTTTGCGCCGGTATCTGGGGCCGGCTGATCGCGGAAATGGTGGGTGAGGACCTGCCGGTCATGCCGATCGACCATCCGCTCACCTTCTTCGGGCCCTATACCGAGTTCGCCGGCACCGGCAAGGAGATCGGCTGGCCGCTGCTGCGCGACCAGGGCAACTCGGCTTACATGCGCGACACCGGCGATCCCAAGACCGCCGAAGGCGGGCAGATCGAGTGGGGCTATTACGAAGAGACCAATCCGCGCCTTTGCCATCCGCGCGACCTTCTGGAGAAGGACCAGGCCCGTCTATCGCCCTCGCAGCGCGACCTCGACATGGAACAGATCCTGGCGCCGCTCGAGCGCGCCATGGAACTGACGCCGATCCTGGGCGAACTGGGCTACAATGAGAGCCATTCCTTCAACGGGCTTCTGCAGGTGACGGCAGACGGCGGCCCCTCCATGGGCGAGAGCCAGAAGGTGCGGGGCCTCTGGTATGCCGTCGCGATCTGGGTCAAGGACGGCCCCGGCATGGGCAAGCTCATCGCCGACTGGATGACGGACGGGAGGACGTCGATCGACCACCACGCCATCGACTATTCGCGCTTCTATCCGCACCAGACGCAAGAGCAGTTCATCTGGGACCGCTGCACCGAAACGGCGATGAAGGTCTACAATCCGGCCGTCCATCCGCGCGAGCCCTTCTCCAAGGCTCGCGACGTGCGCCGCTCGCCCTTCTGGGAGCGCGAGAAGGAACTCGGCGGCTATTTCATGGAACTCGGCGGCTGGGAGCGCGCCCACGGCTATGCCGCCAACGAGCACCTGCTCGAGAAATACGGCAACCGGGTGCCGGTGCGCGAAAACGAGTGGGACAACCGCCATTTCTGGCGCGTCTCCAATGCCGAGCATCTCGCCATGAGCGAGGATTGCGGCATCGTCAACCTGTCGCATTTCGCGATGTACGACGTGGAAGGCCCTGATCATGTCGCGCTGATGGAGTGGCTGTGCGCGGCCAGGATCGGCGGCGACGGCAATATCGGCAAAGGCATCTACACCCATTTCCTCGACGATGAGGGCATGGTGCGGGCCGACCTGACCGTCATCCGGATGGCCGACCGCTGCCGTGTCATCGACGGCGCCGATGCCGGCCCGCGCGACTTCCACTACATGCGGCGGACGTCAGAAGACAAAGGGTTCGATGTCGCCATCACCGACGTGACCGAAAAATACGTGACCGTCGGTATCTGGGGTCCGAACGCCCGGGCAACATTGAGCAAGGTCGTGGAAGACCCGGACGGCCTGACGCCGGAGAATTTCCCCTTTGCGGCGATCAAGCCTGTCAGGATCGCCGGCAAGGACGTGACCGCTTTTCGCATCTCCTATGTCGGCGAGCAGGGCTGGGAACTGCATATGCGATACGAAGACGGCCTGGCCGTATGGGATGCTTTGCGTTCGACCGGCGTGATGGCTTTTGGCGTCGAGACCTATGCCAACAGCCGCCGCATGGAGAAGAGCCTGCGCCTGCAGAATGCGGATCTTTTGACCGAGTACAATCTGCTGGAGGCCGATCTTGCCCGCCCAAAGGTTAAGGAGGCCGATTTCAGCGGCAAGGCAAAGCATCTGGACTATCGCGCCCGCGCGCATCAGCCGGCCATGCTCTGCACACTCGTCATGACGGATAATGTCGATTCCAACGGCGTGGCCCGCTATCCCGTCGGCACGATGCCGGTGATGGACCCGCAAACGGGTGAAACGCTGGTCGACGAACTCGGCCGCCGATCCTTTACGACCTCGGTCGCCTACGGCCCGACCATCGGCAAGAACATCGCGCTTGCCTATCTGCCGTGGGCGTATTGCCAGGAGGGCCGTAAGCTGGATGTCGAATATTTCGGCGAGACATACCCGGTCGAAGTGGCCGCCGTCGGCTACAGGCCGCTTTACGACCCGGACAACCTCAAGCCACGCAGCTGAGCCTCCCACAATAGAGCTGAGGGGCGGACTCGCAAAAATGTGGATGCAAGGACTTAAGGCGCGTCACGTTTTGTGGGGTCATGCGCCGCGCCTTAAGTTCTCGTTTTTATGCAAGTCGTTGCCCAAACCCGCTGCGCACCCTCGGTTCAAGCCCGAGGGCATGCCTTTGGACAACATGCATTAGCCCGGCGCTGGGCTTTTCGCTTTGTGGCGTGACGATTTTCGCTTACCTTGCGGCATGTCTGCTTTTCCCCGCGCAGGACATCTCCTCTCAGGCGCCGCCGCGCTGGTGCTGATGCTCGTCCAGGCGCCGGACTCCCTCGCTGCCGAACCCGTCGACGTCGAACTGGTGTTGGCGGTCGACGTTTCGCTGTCGATGTCGCCGGCCGAACTCGAAATCCAGCGTCGCGGCTATGTCGCTGCACTGACGCACGACACGGTGCTGCAGGCCATCGCCGACGGCGCCTACGGCAAGATTGCCGTCACCTATGTCGAATGGGCCGGCACGACCTGGCAGCACATCATCGTGCCGTGGACGGTGATCGCCGATCGTGCCGACGCCAAGCGGGTGGTCGACCAACTCTCCGCCCATGCGCCCAACAGCGCGCGGCGCACCTCGATTTCCGGAGCCTTGCAATTCAGCAGCGATCTCTTCGCCGAAAGCGGCTTCCAGGGCGTCAAGCGCGTCATCGACATTTCAGGCGATGGCCCCAACAACCAAGGTGCTCCCGTCGACATCATCCGTGACGAACTGGTCAGGCAAGGCATCACCATCAACGGCCTGCCGCTGATGACCCGGGGCGGCTTCACCAGCGTCTACGACGTCAACTATCTCGACCGCTATTACACAGACTGCGTCATCGGCGGGCCCGGCGCGTTCATGATCCCGGTCAATGAGTGGACGCAGTTTCCCGAAGCGATTCGCCGCAAGCTGGTGCTTGAGCTCGCCGGGCCTGCCTCACCGCAAAGGGCGGCGGAAGAAGCAGCGCATCCGCCGGTGGTGCTGGCGCAGGACAAGCCGGCCACCGACTGCCAGGTCGGCGAGAAAATGTGGCGCGACCGAAGCTGGATGTTCGACACCCGCTAGACTTCAATCGCCATCCGCCAGAGGTACGCGCGCAAAATATTGCCTTGTCTTGTCTACGCGACCAGCAACTGCTTGCGATCGACGCGCTCCTGCTGCGGCGAGCGCGCATAGAGCTCGCGATAGCATTTGGAGAAATGCGAGGCGGAGACGAAGCCGCAAGCGACCGCCACTTCGACCACCGGCAGCGATGATTGGATCAGCAAGTGCCGGGCCCGGTCGAGGCGGATCTCCAGATAGTAGCGGGCAGGGGATCGTCCCATCTCGGTGCGGAACAGGCGCTCGATCTGCCGGCGTGACAGGTCGACATGGTCGGCGATCTCGATCAACGACAGCGGCTCGGACAGGTTTGCTTCCATCAATTCGATGATGGTCAACACCTTGGAGTTCTGCACGCCAAGGCGTGCGCGCAGCGGCAGGCGCTGGCGATCGGTCGGGCTGCGCACGCGGTCAGTCAAGACTTGCTCGCAGACCCGGTTAACCAGATTGTCGTCGAAATCGTCGCCGATCAGCTTCAGCATCATATCGAGCGCTGCGGTGCCGCCGGCGCAGGTGTAGATGTTCTGGTCGATCTCGAAGAGGTCGGCAAAGACATTGGCCTTCGGGAACGCTTCGGAGAAGCCCGGCAGGTTCTCCCAATGAATGGCGCAGCGCTTGTTGGACAACAGGCCGGCGGCGGCCAGTATATGAGCGCCAGTGCACAGGCCGCCGATGGCGACGCCGCGATTGTATTCCTCGCGCAGCCAGGCGAAGGCCGATTTGTTCTGGTAGCGCTCGACATTGATGCCGCTGCAAACGACCGCCATGTTCGGCCGTTCGGGGCCGGACATCTTCTTGCGTTCGTCCTCCAGCGAGGTGTCGACGGCGCATTCGACGCCGTTCGAGGCGCGCACCGGCTTGCCGTCGATGCTGGCGAGCCGCCAGCGGTAGGCTTCGTAGCCGAGCATCCGGTTGGCCGAGCGCAACGGATCGAGCGCCGTTGCAAAGGCGATCATGGTGAAATCGGGGACCAGGAAGAACACAAACGATCGCCTGATCGGATGATTTACGACGTTCACAGGGTAGCCCTCACGCTGCAATGGCGCGAACAGGATGTCGCGATCAGCATAGCGACATCAGGAAAAACCTTTCCTGTCAATCGGCTAGGCGGCAACGGAAAGACTTTATTTGCGACATGGGTCGCAAATGGGCAATCGCTATGCGATGACGGACCCGACATGCTGCCGGATTAAGCATTTGCGCATGTGGTCGGGGCATGACCAAGCACGCCGCCTCGGCAAGCCGAAGCGGCGTTGTTGTCAACTTCGAAGCAGCAGCAGAGAGCTCCGCTTGCGAGCTTGGCAGATCAGGCGACGAAGCCGAGGCGCGCGGCGGCCACGGCGCCGGTCTGGCCCGGCATGGTGTTGGCAAGGCGCTGGCGCTCGAGAGCGGTCGTCAGGCTCATTTCACGGCGAGCAAAAAGGCGGGCAAAAAGCTTCATCATCATCTCCATTCGGTTGCTCAGACGGGTCGCCTTCGCGTGATGGAGTGGGGCAGCTCGTTGGCTGGCGCTGATATAGGCTTACGTGAAGGGAAACTAAATCGCAAAAGCGAAGCACTTGATAGGAAAAGCGACACGGCATGCGACGTATTTGGGCATTCCGCCAGATTAATGATCACTTATAAGGCGTTAGTTCAAAATTTGAGCTGCTATGCGGCCCGGTCATAGGCACCATGCAACGACGGCATGGCTCGGAAATGGCTGCAAATAAAAAGGCCTGCCGGACATGGTCTGTGCGGCAGGCCTTCAGCTTTTGATACACACGATCTATTTTGCTCCGCCAGCCCAGGATCCAACGCCGTGGCGAGTGCCGGTCTTGGTGTCGGCGGCTTCAGGCCACCCGATATCCTTCTGCAGTTCGATCGGCAGAGAGCGGATGGCGCGTTCGGTCTGGTAGCGGGCGCGGGCCGCGCTGAATTCGGTCGCGATGCGGCCGATGGATGACAGGATGGACATTTCAATTCTCCTTAGGGTGGGGCCGGGTGCCGGTCGCTCGGCGGACCAAGCGCTACATCCGGTTTGTTTCAGCTTCATTTCGTGTCGATTGCAGATCAGTGTCATCGCCGTCTGCCTTCGATGGAGTTGACTATCCTCCCAAAGTGATGTTCAATCAAACGAAATGGAATGATAGTTTGCATCAGAAAAATTGAAGGTCGATCCCGATGAACGCCCCACTCAATCATCCGTTGCCGCTGCTCGATCTCGACGTCTTGCGCACCTTCGTGGCGATCGCCGAGACCGGCAGTTTCACCACCGCTGCCAGTGCTGTCTTCCGCACGCCGTCGGCCGTCTCCATGCAGATCAAGAAGCTTGAGGACATTTTAGGCCGATCGGTGTTTGCGCGCGACGCCCGCTCGGTGACGCTGACCACGGATGGCGAGATGCTGCTCGGCTACGCTCGCCGGCTGTTGTCGATCAACCGTGAGGTGGTGTCGAAGTTCATCATCCCCGAGATTGTCGGGGTGGTGCGGCTCGGCTCGCCTGATGACTATGGCGAGCGCGTGCTGCCGCACGTGCTGAAGCGTTTTGCACAGTCGCATCCTTCGATCGCCGTCGACGTGACCATCGACCAGAGCGTCAATCTGCGCCGGCGCATGGACGACCGGGCGCTCGACATCACGCTTCTCACCAATTCATACAAGACCAGCGCGCTCGGCGCCGAAGTGCTGCTCACCGAAGCGATCGTCTGGGCCGGCGCCAAGGGCGGCTGCGCGCATCTGCGCGAACCGCTGCCGGTGTCATTGTGGGAAGAGGGCTGCGCCTGGCGGGCAGGCGCCCTCGAGGCGCTTGGGCGTGAGGGCCGCAACTACCGCGTCGCCTATATGAGCGCGCACACCGCCGGCCAGCGCGCCGCAATCATGTCCGACCTCGCGGTGGCGCCGCTGCCGAAATCGTTCCTCGGCAGCGACATGGTCGAGCTTTGCCCGAAGGACGGCATGCCCGACATCGGCACCTACAATCTGGCCATGGTCGTGGCGCCGGACGCCAGCGCGCCAGTGAAAGCCGTTGCCGATCACATCCGCGCGACCTTCGAAGTGTTCAAAGAAACCGGAAAGTTTTGATTCAGGACTTCGACGGCGTAGACAGGTTGTGAGTGGGGACTTCGCGACCTGTCCTTTGCAGTGCCAATTCGCCGGCCTTGGCATGATAGCTTTCGGTGTCGCTGGCTAAAAACGTCACGATGCTGTCCCGCGCGCGCCGCGCTTCTGGCATGTCGATCAGCGGCCAAGCATGGAACATGCCTTGCTCGTGCACAACCTCTATCGCGACACCGGCGGCACGGGCCTTTTGCGCGAAGATCAGATTGTCGGGGGTCAGCATGTCGCGCGAACCGGTCAAAAGCAGCGTTTTCGGCAACACCGAGAGGTCACCGTAAAGCGGACTGATGCGCCAGTCGCTGGGATCTATGCCGGCACTGTAGAGCCGGACTGCCTCCAGCCCGCCAGGAATTCCCAGCCACGGATCGTAGCGTTCCGCCTCGAACACTTCGGGGTTGGCGAGCGACAGATCGAGCCCGGGCGAAATCAGCACATGGCGCGACGGCAATGGCAGGTCGGCTTCCGCGGCCATCATGGTCAGCACCACGGCCATGTTGCCGCCGGCGGAATCGCCAATGAAGACGATGTCCTGCGCTTCCGTTTCGTCGAGCATCTGACGGTAGACCTCGCCGACCATGCCGAACATGGCGTGGAAATCGTGTTCGGGAGCAATGGGGTAGATCGGCACGGTGATGCCGAAGCCCAGCCGGTCGGCCATATCGGCGATCAGTCCCCAGTGATAGGACGTGATTTGAAAGACATAGGCGCCGCCATGCAGGTAGAGGATCCGCTTTCGCTCGCCGGTCTTCGGCGCGATCTCGTACACGGGAAAGCCGTCCACGCTGCGCGTCGCGATCTCGAAACGCTGATGCAGCGATGCGGGCGGCTGATGGTTCTCCGTCTTGCGGGCGTAGGCGATCCAGCGCTGCAGGTTTTCCGGGCTGGAAAAGGCTTTCTTGCGGCTATACCTGAGCACGAAGGAAACGACGTGGCTTTTGATACTGGGCATGCGGACACACGGACTTCGGCTGAGCCGACTAAGAGAACCCCTCGCAATCGAAGATCGTGCCTTCGCCCAGAATGTCAAGATTTGCGCGGTCTCAACACGGCCCTGTGATCTGGCTGGCAATCAAGGCCAGCGCAGCATCGCTCAGCGCCTGGGCAGCAGTACGGCGCGCAGCCGACGGTCGCTTGCTGCCGGAGCCGGATGACGGTTCCGGCGCTTGGCCAGCAGCTTGCATTTGTCGGCGAAGGTCATCAGCGCGCCGAACCCAGAAGCAGGGCCGAGAAGGTGACCTGCGGGTCGTTGCGCGGCGACACGGGCCAGCCGATATCCTTCTGAATTTCGGGCGGCAGGCTGTTCATGGCCCGGACCGACCTGTTCCTGTTGTGCGCATGCTTGATGGCCGTACCAAAGCGGCCGAGGCTTTCGAACATCGACATCTTCATCTCCCTCGGAGTGCTGCGGCGGCTGAAAGTTATTTCCTGCCTGCCGTTCGATGCCGGTTAAATGCGCCGCGTGTGTATCGGGTGGATTTCGCGAAAACAGCGCCTTGTTTCTGTTTGGGCTGATCCGGAAACATATGCATGCAAATGAGAATGAGGGTGAGTGCAGCTTTTAGCAGCGGGATGCTACCCCCGGCCGCGCCGGGCGGCGTGGCCTTCGCGCGAACGACGCCGTGGGGCGGCATCGCCGGCAATGCCGTCCTCGCTCACAGTCTTGCGCGGCGGCAGCTTCACCGCCGCCGATAGTTTCGGGAACGGGTCGATCTTGTTCGGCAGCGCCATGGCATAGACGAAATGCTCCTGGAATCTCGGCTCCAGCGCCGTCTCGATCTTCTCGATCCGGCTCACCGTTTCCTCGATCTCGCGGCGATAGCCGCGATTGAGCAGCGCCATGCGCGCACCGGCACCGGCGGAGTTGCCGACGGCCGAGACCTTGTCGAGATCGCAGTCGGGGATCAGTCCCAGCACCATGGCGTATTTCGGATCGATGAAGGAGCCGAAGGCGCCGGCGAAGTGGATGCGGTCGACATGATCGGTGTGCTGCTTTTCCATCAACAGCTTGGTGCCGGCATAGAGTGCTGCCTTGGCGAGCTGGATGGCGCGCACGTCGGTCTGTGTGATGGTGATCCTCGGCTCACCCTCCTTCAGCACGTAGGAGAAGGTGCGGCCATTGGCGGTGACGCGCGGCGAGCGGGCGCAGAGCCCACCGTCGACGACGCCGTCCTCGGAGATGATGCCGGCCAGGTACATCTCGGCGACCACCTCGATGATGCCGGAGCCGCAGATGCCGGTGACGCCGGTTGCCTGGACGCTGTCGAGGAAGCCGGGCTCGTCGGACCACAGTTCCGAGCCGATGACGCGGTATTTCGGCTCCAGCGTGTCGGGATCGATGCGGACGCGCTCGATGGCGCCGGGCGCAGCGCGCTGGCCGCCGGAGATTTCCGCGCCCTCGAAGGCCGGACCGGTGGGCGAGGAGGCCGCCACGACCCGCTGGCGATTGCCGAGCACGATCTCGGCATTGGTGCCGACATCGACGATCAGCATCATCTCGTCCTGGCGGTGCGGGCCTTCCGAGAGCGTCACCGCAGCCGCGTCGGCGCCGACATGGCCGGCGATGCAAGGCAGCATGTAGAGCCTGGCGCCCTGGTTGAGCTTCAGGCCGATATCCGACGCCTTGATGTGCACGGCGCCCGAGACAGCCAGCGCGAAGGGCGCGCCGCCGAGTTCGGTCGGATCGATGCCGAGGAACAAATGGTGCATGATCGGATTGCCGACGAAGACGCAATCCAGGATGTCGTTGCGCTGGACGTTGCCTTCCGCGCAAACCTTGTCGACGAGACCCGAGATCGCCTCGCGCACCGCGACCGTCATGCCTTCGCGGCCGTCCGGGTTCATCATCACATAGGAAACGCGGCTCATCAGATCCTCGCCGAAGCGGATCTGCGGGTTCGACGTGCCTGACGACGCGGCGACGCGGCCCGACAGCAGCGACACCAGATGCATGGCGATGGTGGTCGAGCCGATATCGCAGGCAAGCCCGTAGGCTTCGTTCTTGAGGCCGGGCCACAACGAGATGACCCGCGCGGTCTCGCTTTCGGCATCCTTGTGGATGGCGGCGGTCGCGGTCCAGTTGCCTTTGCGCAGGATGCCTTGCACCTGCGGCAGCAGATGGAAATCGAAATCGAGGCTGTTGAGCCCCCAGTCCTTCATCAGCGCGATCTTCAGGCGATCGAGATCGCCTGATGGATTGTGCATGTCGGGCTCTTCGATCTCGACATAGCACATGTGGATTGCCGAATCGCGGGCAATGACCCTGGTGTCGGCATCCTTGCGAATGGTCTGTGCGTTGATGACCGTATCCTGCGGCACATCCACGACGAGATCGCCGAGGATCTGCGCCGAGCAGGACAGGCGGCGCCGTTCGGGAAGGCCGCGCACGCGTTCGTAGCGTTCCTCCTTGGCGCCCTTGGGCGAGATGTGGTCGTTGGAAGAGACGATCTTGTGCTTGGCGAAATTGCCTTCCTGCACCTCGACCTGGCAGCGCCCGCAGGTGGCGCGTCCACCGCACACGCTCTCGACATAGACGCCGAGTTGGCGTGCGGCATCGAGCACCGGCGTGCCGACCGGAAACCGCCCGCGCTTGCCGGACGGCATGAACAGCACGAGTGGATCGGTGATGTTGGCAGGAGAGTTCACGATTGCGCGCTTATCCTCGGGCCATACGGGCTTCACGACCCCCGCGCCGGCGACCGCCATTGCCATTGCCTTCGCCCGGCGCATTGACTTGCGTGGGCGCCGCGATCGCCTGGCCGCCTTCGGCCGGCTTATAGTCCTTGTAGGTCCTGATCCAGTTGGTGCAGTTCTCGTCGGTGCCGTTCAGCACATTGGCGCCGCGCACCGCTTCCATCTCTTGCGGACGCACCGGGTTCATGATCGCCGAGGTCATGCCGGCGCCGATCACCATCGGGATGAAGGCAGCATTGATGCCGTGGCGGTGCGGCAGGCCGAACGAGATGTTTGACAGGCCGCAGGTGGTGTTGACCTTGAGCTCTTCACGCAGCCGGCGCAGCAGGGCAAAGACCTGGCGGCCGGCGTCGCCGAGCGCGCCGATCGGCATGACCAGCGGGTCGACGACCACGTCATGCGCCGGAATGCCGAAATCGGCGCAGCGCTCGACGATCTTCTTGGCGACGGCGAAGCGCACATCCGGATCCATCGAAATGCCTGTCTCGTCGTTGGAGATGGCAACCACCGGGACATTGTATTTCTTGACCAGCGGCAGGATGGCTTCGAGCTTTTCTTCCTCGCCGGTGACGGAGTTGACCAGCGGACGGCCCTTGGCGACCCTGAGCGCCGCCTCGATCGCCGCGGTCACCGAACTGTCGATCGACAGCGGCAGGTCGACCAGCCCCTGCACGATTTCCAGCGTCTGCACCAGCAGGCCGGGTTCTGTCTCGTTCGGGTTGACCGAGGTGACGCCGGCATTGACGTCGAGCATGGTCGCGCCGCAGGCGGCCTGTTCCAGCGCGTCCCTGATGACGGTATCGAAATTGCCTGCGATCATCTCGGCCGCGAGCTTCTTGCGCCCGGTTGGATTGATGCGCTCACCGATCACGCAGAAGGGCTGGTCGAAGCCGATGATGATTTCTCGTGTCGCCGAGGCGACGATCGTCCGGGTCATGCAATCTCTCCCTCGTGATATAAAGACTTCTTTATATCGTTTCTGTTTTCGATCAAGCGAATGGTGGCGTCCGCGCCATCAATGCGCGGTCTTGACCATGTCGACCTGCGTTTCGGTGATCTCGTCGTGCAAAATGTGGTCGAGCCGGTCGGCGACGAGCTGATCGTCGCGGCGGATTTCGCGTTTCCAGGGCTGGCGCCCCTTCAGCACGCCCGATTCATCGACGATCTCGGCGACATATTCCTCCTGGCGATAGGCCATCACATGGACGCCGCAGACGCCGGGAATTTCTTTCACCTCGTTGATGATATCGATGCAGAGCTGCTTGCCTTCCTTCTTCTGGTCCTGGGCGCCTTCCAGCCGCTTGACGATCGAATCGGGGATATGAATGCCCGGCACGTTTGAGCGGATCCATTTGGCGGTCTTAGCCGAGGCCAGCGGTCCGACGCCGCACAGGATGAAGCATTTTTCCGTAAAACCGAGATCGCGGACCTGCTGCATGTAGGTGCGGAACATCGGCACGTCGAAGCAGTACTGGCTCTGCACGAATTGCGCGCCGGCGGCGATTTTCTTGCCCAGCCGGTAGGGGCGGAAATCGATCGGCGGCGCGAAAGGGTTGATCGCCGCGCCGAGGAAAAGCTGCGGCGGCGTCGTCAGCTTGCGGCCGGACAGGAACTTGCCATTGTCGCGCATGATGCGGCAGGTTTCCAGCAGTGACATGCAGTCGAGATCGAATACCGGCTTGGCGCCTGGCTGGTCGCCGGCCTGCACGCCGTCGCCGGTCAGGCACAGCATGTTGGCGACGCCCATCGCCGCCCCGCCCAGCACGTCGCCCTGGATGGCGATGCGGTTCCTGTCGCGGCAGGCGATCTGCATGATCGGGGCATAACCCATGCGGGTCAGCAGCGCACAGATGCCGACCGACGACATGTGGCAGTTGGCGCCCGAGGCGTCGACGGCGTTGATGGCGTCGACCCAGCCGTCGAAGATTTTGGCGCGGTTGTAGACGTCTTCCGGATCGGCGCTGTCCGGCGGGTTGAGCTCGGTGGTCACGGCGAATTCGCCGCGCCTCAGGACGCGCTCCAGCCGGCCGCGCGAGGTGTGGCCGGGCAGGGGGTCGAGCGGCAAATGGATGCCGGCCGGGTTCTCGTCGGGCTGGCGGCCGATCATGCCGGTGCCCCAGGTTTTGGAACGTTGCGCGCGGCTTCGCGGGCGGCGGCGGCCTGTGCGGTCACCCGCAGCCATGCCGAGGTCTCGCGCAGCGACTGGTCGACCGGCTTCTGCACGTCGAGGATCTTGTTGCCATGCACCATATTGCGTGAACCTTCCCAGGCCTTGACCCAGACGCACGGCATATCAGGCTCGACCTCGCAATTGCCGTTGGCGCGCACACCGCCGCAAGGGCCGTTGCGCAATTGCTTGGGGCAATTCATCGGGCACGACATGCCGGTAGAAGAAAGGACGCACTGGCCGCACATGCGGCAGTCGAACATAAAACCCTTGACGCGTTTTTCGACGAATTTGATCGGACCTTCGACGCGGCCGTAACCGATGCGCTTCCACAGCGGATGGAGGAGCAAAAACATGTCGGAGAACCTGGCGTAGAACCATTCGAGCAGTCGCGAGTGGCGGACGGACCACAGCCTGACAGCGAAGGAGCGCTGCACGCGCCGCTGCGGCGACACGTCGGCCGGCTTGTAGTCGGATTTCGGCGCTGCCTTCTTGACCAGAGTGGCCTGGGTAATCGCCGGGGTCGTTTCAGACATCTTCTTTTCCGCCCGCCTTGACCAGAGCGACCAGCCGCTCGCGGTCGTATTTCGCGTCGATGTCCTGAAAGGCTTTTTCCGCCTCGCCTTCAAGATCGTCGCTGACCGGCATGGGGTCGGCCTTGCGCCATTCGGCAAGGTAGTCGTCGGTGCCGCCGGCGCCGGTGCGCATCGCGCACATGTCGATCGCCTCGGTAAAGCGCAGCGGCAGTTCGCGCTTGGCGTTCTGCCGGCCCTTCTTGACGATGACCTGGGCGGGGATGTCGCGCCAGTAGACGACGATCAGATCGGCCATGAATTTCTTACTCCTCGCGCATGACCCCGAAAATCGGCATCGATTTTGGAAAGGATCATGCGCCGACTCAAAGTGCTACAGCGTCCTTTGCGCGTCCAATGGGACGCGCGGCGCTGTAGTGAGTGCGAGCATTGCCGGAAGCGCTGTCGGGCTGCTTGTTATGGGACGACGCGCGCGCATTCAAAAGCGACGCAATTGGCAGCCGCAACGGAAACGCGAAAATATTCGATGCTTGGCCTGGTTTTGATCAGCCGGCGCGACGATCGAAGCTGCCGACAAGCTTCCTGTGGAAGCGGACATAGCCTCGCTCGGTCGTGCGCAGATGTTCGGCGACAATTTGGTGGAAACGCGGCAGGCGGTGAAAGGGAACGGCCGGATAAGAATGGTGCTCGGAGTGGTAAGGCATGTTCCACGCCACGAAGCGTACCAGCCTTGTGGTAAAGGTGGTGCGGGTGTTTTCGAGCATGTTGGCGACATGCGGGCAGAGCGCGTGCTCGGCCAACAGATAGGCCCGCAAGAAGGGCTGGCCGACGAGCACCGGCACAATCCACACCCACAGCAGAAGCGCCGACTGCACGGCCAGCGAGGCCGCCAGCAGCACTGCATAGACGAACAGGAACCAACGCGCTTGCGAAATCACCTTGTCGCGGCCTTTTTCCGGCACGAAGCCGTCGCGGTTGCGGCCGGCGGCGTTGACGACGATCACGCGCGCCATGCCGCTCCAATAGGGGATTCCGGAGAGATAGCGCACGTACTGGCCGATGGTCTCCGGTTTCGGAGCCATCAGTTCGGGGTCGTTGTCCGGATCGTGCGTGTGGCGATGGTGCGCGAAATGGAAATAACGGAACCATGCCGGCGGCAGCAGGATCAGGAAGCCGGTGACAGTGGCGATGGCGCGATTGAGCCACGGCGTCCTGAAGGCCGTTTCGTGGATCGTCTCGTGCAACAGCGTGAAGGAAAAGACGATCAGGATCCCCTGCGGCAGCACGAGAACCGGCCAGAACGGGATGCGGGCGGCGATCAGCGCACCCAGCACGACAACCAGCCCGCCGTGAACGGCCAGCCGGACAATGCCAGGCCTGTCCAGTTTGGCGGTGAGGTCGCGACGATCATGGACCGAAAGGCTGGCGATGATGGTGCGGTGGTCGATTTCGCTCATAACGGCGCAAGCTTATCGCCAGGGCGCTGTCCGGTAAATCGGCGCTCGTTGCCAGACGCCGGTTTTTGCGCCGGTCCAGAGATGGAACCAGATCGTCGGATGGTACCATTGTTTCCAAGGCAGGCCGCGGCGCGGCGCCCGCAAAGACATAGTGCTAGTGCGTGGGTTTAGACCGTCGGGTTAACCCTGATGATCGGCCTCAGGACAGCGGGCTCAGCGCTTGAATTCAAGGATGTCGAGCTTCGATTCGTAATAGGGGGCCGGGAATTCGATGCGCCATTCGTTGGCGCTGTTGCGAAAGGCATAGCCGACCTGGTCGCCTTGCGGGCCGCTGCCATAGGGTTTTGCGGGATCGTTGTTGACAAAGATGGAGCCGAGATAGATCGCGCGCTTTTCGCCGTCGTCGAAGAAGCGGCCCTTGGTACGCTGCGAACCGGTGAGTTTTTCCAGTATCCAGCCCGAACCATCGTCGCTCACCTTGCACTTGAACCAGCCATAGATGACGAGCGGGCTCAGCCCGCCGGCCTTGATGGTGCGGCATTGCCAGTTGCCGGTCAGGTCCTTGCCGGAAAACGCGACCAGCGGCTTTGCCAGCAAGGCGTCGAGTTGCTTGACCTCGGCGGCTTCGCCGGCCCTGGCTTCATCAAGGGCTGCCTTGCGCGTCTCGTCATATTTGTCGAGCCGCACCTTGTCGGCGGGCGTGATCAGCTTCTGCACCTCGCCTTCGGCGAGCGCGGGCAGGGCGAAGCAGAAAACGCCTGCGGCAATCAAGAGGCGAGCGATCATCGGTGCGTTTCCTGGTCGAAAGCTGGAACAGCCTGTTTTCTCGTTTGGCATACAACTTACCCGTTCGCGGCGGCCTGTCATCCGTGCTTAACAGCAGTCAGCTTAAAACTCGTGGTTTCACCGATGCGGATCTTGCTTACGGGGTCGTCACGCTGGCTGGGCAGCGCGCTCGCGCTGCGCCTGCGGGCGCTTGGCCATGACGTCATCGGGCTGGATCCGGTCCCGTCGGCGCCAACGCAAATGATCGGCTCGGTCGCCGACCGTGATCTGGTGATGCGGACGGTCGGGGAAAACCGCATCGAGGCGATCGTCCACAGCGGCGCACTGCACAAGCCTGATATCGAACACCACCGCAATGAGGATTTCATCGAGACGAATGTGCGCGGCACGCTCAACCTGCTCGACGCGGCGGTGTTATCGGGCGTTCAGCGCTTCGTCTTCACGTCGACGACCTCGCTGATGATCTCGAAAGCCATACGCGCCGGCCTCACCGGCGGTGCGCGCAAGGCCGCCTGGCTGACGGAAGACATGTCGCCCGAGCCGCGCAACATCTACGGCGTAACCAAGCTCTCGGCCGAACATCTTTGCCGCCTCTATCACATCCAGTCCGGACTGCCGGCGATCGTGCTGCGCACCGCCCGGTTCTTTCCCGAAGCAGACGACATGGCGCATGCGATCGACCAGTCGGACGCCAACACCAAGGCCAATGAGCTGTTGTTCCGTCGTCTGACCGTGGAAGATGCCGCCGAGGCCCATGTCGCGGCGCTGGAGAAGGCTCCACAGCTAGGCTTCGACGTCTTCATCATCTCGGCGCCAACGCCGTTCCGGCCTGATGATTGCGAGGCATTGATCGCTGACGCGCCGCCAGTCGTGGCGCGTTATTTTCCGGAGTTTCCGGCGCTTTATGCGCGAAAAGGCTGGACGATGTTTTCCTCGATCGACCGTGTCTACGACGCGTCGCGGGCGCGGGACAGGCTGGGCTTCGTCTGCAAGACGAGCTTTGCCGCTGTGCTCGCCGCGCTTGCAGCGGAAGAAGACCGCGCCTGATCGAACGTCAGCCGTGTGCCGCGGCGCTGGCCAGCTCCGTCGTCAGGTCGCCGTAGCCGGTCGAGCGGCGCTCATAGGCGAGGCCGAGCATTTTCGCGGCCTTCTCGGCGACCTTGTCGAGTTCCGGATCGTCGGTCTGGGCGATATAGACCAGCTTCTGGTAATTGCCGAAATAGTCCTTGATCAGCTCCGGATGCCGATCGAGGCCGAGCGGCTTCATGAAGAAGGCGTCGAACTGCCGGCACAGGAAATCGGTCATGTAGAACGACATCATGTCGTCGTCGGCGATTTTCGCATAGGCTTCCATGCCCTGGTAGAAGGCAAAGCAATGCGGACCGGCCATGCGCTCGACCCCATGCTTCTCGCAGACGCGGTCGAGCAGGCCGCCGGTGCCGCAATCGGCATAGCCGACGAAAATATTGGTGTAGCCGTCCGCCTTGGCCTTCTCGATTGCCTTGTCCATGGCCGGCGCGATGCGGTCCGGGTAGAAATGGAACTCCGCCGGCAGGCAGGTCAGGTCGAGATGGTCGAGCCCCAGCTGCTCCTTAACGGCCAGAACTTCGCGCGCAATCATCCCGCAGGCGATGACAAGCAGCCTGTCACCTTGATCGGGTTGTAGTTTTCGCGCAATGCTCATGGAACCAGTCTAACCGATTTTCGTTGCTGTCCCACGAATCTATCTGTTGAGGGAGATACCATTCATGAAACCGCTACGCATTGCGCCGATCGCCATCCTCGCTTGCGCCCTGGCTCTTTCGGCCTGCGCCAACACCGTCCGCGGCGTCGGCAGGGATGTCAAATCGACAGCCAACGCGGTCGAGGATACGGTCCAAAATCCCTGATCCCGCGGATATCAACAAGGCGCATCGCTATCGAGAAAGTTCAAGCGATGCGCGTTAAGTCATTGTAACATCTGGGAACAACAAAGTCGCGTTGCAAGGCTTGGCTCGGTTTATGGTCCATGCCGAATTCGCCGAAGTGAGGTCGAAGCGGCCGTGGTGTCCGCCTATTGCAATTGTTTCGTCAGGTGGGGGTTCGCTGGGGCAGGCACAAAAAGTTGACTTTTCGAATGCGGGACATGCCGGTAATCTTTCCCTGTACCTCAACAACGAAGCTAGGAGCATAGAATGAAGACCGCTCTCTTGGTTGTCGCCGCTCTGGGCCTTTCGGTATCCGGCGCCGCAGCGGAATGTGTCGGCCACAACAAAACGACGGCTTCCGTAGATCAGCAGACCAAAGCTGCAAGCGTAGATCAGCAAACCACAGTCGCAAGCGTCGCGAATACAACCGCCGACACGCCGATCCTGAAAAAGGAAGAGGCGAAAGAGTCTGAATAGGCGATTCGATCCGCTGCGCGGATCGCTGTTGCTCGTTGAAGTCTTGACATGCCGGCGCTACGCGGCGCCTCGTCTGCAAGAGCATAAGTACGGGCTCCGTACTTATGCTCTTGTGTTCTCCTCGTCAGCTCAGGCCGAAGCGCGGACGTTGTGCTTGCGCTTCATGAAATCCTTGGCGGTTTCGACTGCCACGGCCGCGTCGCGGCAATAGGCGTCGGCGCCGACGGCCTTGCCGAATTCCTCGTTGAGCGGGGCACC
>NZ_JBVVQT010000037.1:0-33532 GCF_055811595.1 Mesorhizobium sp. WSM4814 | reverse complement strand
ACGACGCCCATGCCCTCGAAAGCCTCATTGATCGAGAACATCGCCCACCTCGACCCCGACGAAGTGTCGCAATGGGACACGTTTTCGCGGCTGATCAAGGAGGGCTGCAGCGTTGCCGACATCGCCGCCACCTTCGGCATCACCGAGCTTCTGGTGAAACGCATTCTGGCGCTCGGCGACCTCTTGCCGAAAATCCGCGAGGCCCATCGGCGCGAGGAAATCGACGTCGAGACGGCGCGCAATCTGACCATGGCCTCCAAGGCGCAGCAGAAGGACTGGCTGGCGCCTTATGCCGATCCCGAGCAATACGCGCCGCGCGGCGACCAGTTAAAACAATGGCTGTTCGGCGCCAGTCGATTTCCTCAGAGGTGGCGCTGTTTGCGGTCGAGGATTATCCGGGCTGATCGTCTGCGACCTGTTCGGCGAGAACAGCTATTTCGCCGCTGCCGACCTGTTCTGGCAAAAGCAGAACGAGGCCCATAGCCGCCAGGCGCGACGCCTTTCTCGAGGCCGGATGGCGCGAAGTGATCGTGCTCGAACCGGGTCAGCATTTCCACTCATGGGACCACGAAAAGACGCCGAAGAAGAAGGGCGGCAAGGTCTTTATATCAGTCTCGCATCGGGGCGAGGCCGAGTGTCACGAGGGCTGGCTCGCGCAAGGAGGCGCGCCGCACACGCGCGAATGGCGAGTCCGCAGAGGCCGAGACGCCGGCCAAACCGTCGCGACCGGAACTCACCGGGCCGATGCAGAACTATGTCGATCTGCACCGTCATGCCGCGGTGCGCTTGGGCCTGCTCGACCATCCGGGCGCAGCCCTTCGCCTGATGGTGGCGCATGCGATTGCCGGTTCCGGCCTGTGGCAGGTGCGCCCCGAGCCGCAGCGCGCCGCCAACGAGATCGTGGCCGCAAGCCTGGCAGCCTGCAAGGCCGAGGCCGCGTTCGCCGAAAAACGGCGCGCCGTTCTGACCCTGCTTGGGCAATCGGACGAGCACACCACGGTCGCCTGGCCGCTATGGCGACGGCTATGATACGTGCCAGTCTTTGCCCGTTTGCTCACCCTGTCCGACGACGATGTCCTGCGCGTTCTCAGCATCATCATGGCCGAGACGCTCGAAGCCGGCAGCGCCGTCATCGAGGCGCTCGGCAATCATCTGAATGTCGACATCGGCGCTTGCTGGCAACCGGACGACGCCTTCTTCGACCTATTCCGTTACAAGGAAATTGCCAATTCCATGCTTGCCGAAGTCGGCGGTAAGCATGTCGCCGACGGCAATGTCGCCGAGAAGATCAAGACGCAAAAGAAGATCATCCGCGACTTCCTTGCCGGCGAGAACGGCCGCGAGAAGGTGGACAGCTGGCTGCCGCGCTGGATGAAATTCCCGTTCGAAAGCTACACTGATCGCGGCTTCCGCACCGCCGATCAATGGGTCAGGTCGCTGTTCGTCTGCGCATAGCATGTCGCGGCCGGCGGCGGCTTCTCGGTAGCCGCCGCTCGGCACCGTACCCGGGTCGCACCGATAGCACGTTCGAGCATGCTTTGCCCCCGCATCCCGCAGCAAATCCGGCCGGCAAACTGCTAGTCCGTAGATCGATCAGCCCCCCGGATGCTGCTCTGCACCCGACCTGCGGTCACGATCTCGATCGGCATGGGCACCGCATCAGCCGCAGTCCCTGTCAATTCCCGCCCCTCCTGCCTGGCTGCAGCGACCGCGCTTCCCTCGATCTCCATGCCCTCTTCAAGGACCATCCCCTGCGGCTGGCTTGTCGACCTATGGGCGGATCCGGCCCGCCCGAAACCCTCGCCAATCAGCTTTTTTCCCCGCCGCCTGCGGCGGCTTCCTCGCGCCGCTTCGCTTCAAAAAAGCTGCCCGCTCGGGTCCTCCGCTAGCGCTTCGGCCCTGTCGGGTTCAGGCGGTCCGGACGCGCCCATCACGGTCCGCCATCGCAGGGGATGGTCCCCGGCGACAGCAAAAGGAGACTTCGAAATGACCGCGATCGGTTACGTCAACAAGCAGGAAAACGGCGCCTACAAGGGCCAGCTCAGGACGCTCAGCGTCCGCGCCGACATCGACATCGTCCCCAACCAGGCCAAGAGCGCCGACAACCATCCCGACTTCCGGGTCCTGACGCAAGGGGTCGAAGTTGGCGCCGGCTGGATCCGCACCGGCGAGACTTCCGGCAAGGATTATGTGAGCCTGTCGATTGCAGCGCCGGAGTTCGGACCGCGCAAGCTCTACGCGAATCTGGGCCGCGCCGCCGGCCAGGACGATGACGACACCTACGCCATCATCTGGAACCCAGCCGACTGATCGGCCGACCTCGAGCCCCGCGCCCCAGCCGGCGCGGGGCTCATTCCCAGGCGCTCCAGGCAAACCTGTCCGCCCCAAAATGCGGCGAAAACTCTCCCCCGAGTCTTCGCCCGTCCCGGAGGCGATCTCGCTCGCCCATTCTCGCCCTCGCTTGTCCGAAGCGAAACGAGGATCACCATGGACGACGAAAACGAACGCGCGGCCCGCGCCAAAAAGGGCAGTCCCTTTCTCAGCACGGCCCAAGCCGCCTTCTATATCGGGCTCTCCCAGCGCACGCTGGAAAAGATGCGGCTCAAGGGCGGCGGCCCGAAATTCCGCAAGCACGGCCGCTACGTCCGCTACCACATCGACGAGCTTGACGGATGGTCGAAAGGACACCCGCAGCACTCCACTGCCGAGCGTGGTGAGGCCGGTTCCGGCCAAGCCGGCCAGGGAGGCCGCTCATGAGCCGGCGCCCTTCCATCCGTCTGATCGGCAGCCGTCTCCGGCGCCTTCGGGCACGCAAAACCATCGCCGCTGCCGTGATTGGACTGACCCTGATCGGCTTCGCCGGCACCGTCGGACCAACGCCCTGGCTGGTCTGGAACGCCTCGGCCAGCGCGCCCGTCGGCCTCTATGGCCTCGGCTTTGCAGCACCGGGTCGCGGCGATCTTGTGCTCGTCCGCCCGTCAGAATCGCTCGCCGAACTCGCCGCCGAACGCGGCTATCTGCCCCGCAACGTGCCGCTGGTAAAACGTCTTGCCGCGCTGCCGGGCGACCATGTCTGCGCCTTCAATGACGCGATCATCATCGACGGGGAGATCCTCGCGCGACGCCTGGCGAAGGATACCAAACGCCGCTCGCTGCCATGGTGGAACGGGTGCCACACGCTCGCCGACAACGAAATCTTCCTGCTCGGCAGCGACGATATTCGGTCGTTCGACAGCCGCTATTTCGGGCCGGTGCCGCGCGCGAATGTGATCGGGAGGCTCGTGCCGCTATGGACCGAGTGAGCCTCCTGATATTCGGCATGATCGCCCTTGCGCCATGCGCCTGTTCCGCCTCGACCGGCGCTGAGCCGGTCGCCATCTCCCAAAGTCCGCAGCTTCGAAGGTGGCACGAGTTCACAGACGAGGCAAGCAGACGCTTCCGTATTCCTCAGGCCTGGATTTACGCCGTCATGGATGCCGAAAGCGGCGGCAAGACCATGATCGACGGTCGCCCAATTACCTCACGCGCGGGCGCATTGGGCCTCATGCAGGTGATGCCGGAAACGTATAGGGACATGCGTGCCGAATACGGTCTGGGCGCCGATCCGCACAATCCGCGTGACAATATTCTCGCCGGAACCGCCTATCTCAGCGCCATGTATGACCGCTTCGGTTTCCCCGGCCTGTTTGCTGCCTACAATGCTGGACCCGAGCGCTACGAAGAGCATTTGAGGCGTGGAAACCCGCTGCCGAAAGAGACCGTTGCCTATCTCAAACAGCTCAGGGGGAAGGGGATTTCGGCTGCCGACATGGATAGATTCGTAAGGCACTCCAAGGCGCCAGACAGCCAAAACACTCCCTTCGGCCGCTCGCTCTTCTTCCTCCGTAACGGAGTTCGGACCCGCGAAGCGAATGGCGATCTCTTTGTGCCGCTCAGCGTCAATCGCGCTCGGACGAACAAGCCGAATGGCGGGTGAGTAGGCGAGCGGGGTGGGGAAGAGCGGGGAAGGGCAGAAGAGGGCGGAAGAGGGCGGCGTAAGGCAAGATAAAGGCATCGCCTCCAGGAGCCGGCGAAGTCCTTGTCTGCACATCGTTTTTCCCGGAGGCTGCCGGTAGAACCGGGAGGGTGGGGCGAGCAAGTGGGTGATTTCGCTTGCGACTTCTGGGAGGCCACGATGCAGGATGACGAATTCAGGCCGAAGCTCGGCAGAATAGGCTCGCGCGGCTCGAAGGCCGGCAAACGCTTCGCCAGCCAGGTCCAGGCGGCGATCAACAGAGCCGGCGGCCCGCCCCAGCGCGGCGGCCGCTTTAGCGGCAGCCGGGCAGGGCGCGGCGGGGCGATCGCCGCGTTGCTGAAATCACGCGACAGGTATGCCGCCTTCCGGCAGCGGCGGGTGGTGGTCAAGGCGCGCGTCGTCAAGCTGGCCGGCAAAGGCCAGGGTGGGGCGCGTGCGCATCTGCGTTACATCCAGCGCGACGGCGTTACCCGGGAAGGCGCGCCTGGCGAGCTCTACGGCGCCGACAGTGAAAGCGTCGACAGCAAGGCCTTCCTTGATCGTGCCGACGGCGATAGGCATCAGTTCCGCTTCATCGTCGCCCCCGAAGACGGCATGCAGTATGATGACCTGAAGCCACTCACGCGCCGGCTCATGGCGCAGATGGAGGAGGATCTTGGCACGAAGCTCGACTGGGTTGCCGTCGATCATTTCAACACCGGCCACCCGCACACCCACATCCTCGTCCGGGGCAAGGACGATCGCGGCGAGAACCTGGTGATCGCGCGGGAATATATCTCGAGCGGAATCCGCGAACGGACGGCCGAACTGGTCAGCCTCGATCTCGGTCCGCGCACCGATCGCGAGATCGAGCACCGCCTGCGCCAGGAAATGGAGCAGGACCGCTTCACCAGCATCGACCGGCAGCTGCTCAGCATGCGCGACAGTGACGGACTGGTTTCCCCGGTCGGCCGCAACGCCTTTAGACAGACGCTGCACCAGGGCCGACTGCGCAAACTCGAACGGATGGGTCTGGCCGAGGAGATCATCTCGGGCCGCTGGCGCCTCGACGATGAACTCGAAGCAACACTGCGGCGCATCGGCGAACGCGGTGACATCATCAAGACGATGCACCGCGACATTGCAGGTAAAGGACTATCCCGAAGTGCCGCCGACTGTGTGATTCACGATCGATCCAGTCAGCTCGCGCAACCTGTCATTGGCCGTGTTGTGGCGCGCGGGCTTGCCGACGAGATCAAGGACCGCCACTACCTCATCGTGGATGGGGTGGACGGAAAAAGCCACTACATCGATGTCGGCAAAGGCGAGGCCACCGAACCGACGCCCGACGGCTGCATCGTCCGTGTCACGCCGAGAAACACCGAGCCGAGACAGGTTGACCGCACCGTCGTCGAGATCGCCGCCGTCCATGGCGGGCGCTACAATGTTGATATCCACCTGGAGCATGATCCATCTGCCACCGAACGCTTCGCCGAGACCCATGTACGGCGCTTGGAAGCCATTCGCCGTGAGACCGGCACTGTCAGGCGCGAAGCCGACGGCACATGGATCATCGGGCCGAACCATATCGACTACGTCGCCGACTACGAGCGCAAGCGAGCCATGGCTGCGCCTGTTGTCGTCGACAAGCTCTCATCAATGCCGCTGGAGCAGCAAATCGCGTTCGATGGTGCCACCTGGGTCGACCGGGAAATGGTTTCCGATGTACCAGAGGCCCTGCGCAACTTCGGCTTTGGCCGTGAGGTGAGGGAGGCGCAAGCCCGCAGACGGCAATGGCTGATTGCTCAGGGTCTCGCGCATGAAGAGCAGGACCGCACCGTCTATCGCGCCAACATGATTTCGATCCTCCGCCAGCGTGAACTGAACCGTGTTGCCGGTCAGCTCTCGGAAGAGCTCGGTCTGTCCTATGCTGAAGTGCGACCCGGAGACCGGGTACAAGGCACTCTCCGCCGCTCAGTTGAGCTCGCCAGCGGCAAATACGCCGTTATCGAGAAATCGCGCGAGTTCGTGCTCGTCCCGTGGCGGCCTGTGCTCGAGCGGCATATCGGCAAAGAGGTTTCCGGCCTGGTGCAGCGCGAGGGTATCTCTTGGAGCATAGGTCGGCAAAGGAGTGGGCCCAGCGTTTCGTGACTTTCATGGCAGCCATGCGCAGGTGCGGTGTGCCTTCGACCAGCCCGGCAAGAGTTCGAGAGGAGCTCCGAGAGCGGAGTGCCACCAGCTCTGGCGGGGTATACCCCTCATCAACAGTGCGACCGCCGCCGAATGCCCTCCCCTTCCAACAAAGGCCCTCGGCGCCAGATCGCAAGCTTGCCGTGGATCGCGGAGATTTGCTGAACCAGCTACGACGAAAAGCAAAGGGATCGAGCTCGTCGCGGCGGCTGTCTGATGTGGATGCGCTTCCACATGCCATGAGGCATAACGTGGCACAACGCGTCCGCCTCATTGCATAGGCAGCCAAAAATGGGACTGATAGCCACCCGATTCGCATCGGCATCGATCTTTGATGCACGATCAAATCGACTAACGCGGAAGACGGGAATGCGCTGCGCAGCATAGGAAGGTAGCAATGCAAATTATCCTTAGGGCCATCGGCACAGCCTGGCATTCGGCCTTGTTTAAGATCGACACTGCCCGGCTGCGGCGGCAGCGGAGGCAACTCGGCGACGTTGCCACGGCGGAATTTCGGCGCCCGGAACTCCGCACCGCCGAACACTCCGCGACTAAGTCAGCCACCGGACCATCCTCTCCGCGAGCCGGGGCGGTGCCCAAGAGGGACAGCTTGCAGGGACAATTTGCGCGGCCGCGCCGGTCGAAAAAGCATTGAACAAAGCCGCAAATCGCGGCAGTTGGTGGCGAATTTGACGGCTTTTTCACTCTCTGAGACGGGTGAAGCTGACGTCAGGAGACCTGGATAGCCGAGGTCAACGGTCCGTGTCGCCTTATGTCAAACTCGTGCTCTTCTATCCACTGGCTGGATGGCAACCATCCCATCAATCGATTTTACCTGTTTTACCGAATTCTACTAGGAGGCTCAGCGCCGGGCGGTGCCCTTCTGGTCGGCTGAGGCTATCGGGAAGAATTCGGAGACGATCATGTGCGGGATTGTTGGCATCGTTGGGCATCAGCCGGTGTCTGATCGGTTGGTCGACGCTTTGAAGCGTCTCGAATATCGAGGATATGACTCAGCCGGCGTTGCCACCATCACCGAGGGCTCGTTGCACTGCCGGCGCGCCAAGGGCAAGCTCATCAATCTCGAGACGAGGTTGAAGGAAGAGCCGCTGAGTGGCACCATCGGCATCGCACACACGCGCTGGGCAACGCATGGGGCACCGACTGAGCGCAACGCGCACCCGCACTTTACGGACGGTGTGGCCGTCGTTCACAACGGCATTATCGAGAATTTCACCGAGTTGAAGGACGAACTGGTGGCGGCGGGCGCCGAGTTCCAGACCGACACCGACACCGAGGTCGTCGTGCATCTCTTGGCAAGACACCGCCGGGAGGGCATGGGGCGGGGTGAGGCAATGCACGCCATGCTGAAGCGCGTCAGGGGCGCCTACGCGCTTGCCATTCTCTTCGAGGATGATCCGTCGACCATCATGGCGGCGCGCAATGGACCACCGCTGGCGATCGGTCACGGCGACGGCGAGATGTTCCTGGGCTCCGACGCCATGGCGCTAGCTCCCTTTACAAATGCAATCACATATCTCGTCGACGGCGACTGGGCCGTTATCGGCAAGGCAGGCGCCGATATCTTCGATTTCGATGGCCATCCCGTCGAGCGTCCGCGCCAGACTTCCACGGCCGGGGCATACCTGGCCAATAAGGGGAACCGTCGCCACTTCATGGAGAAGGAAATTTACGAGCAGCCCGAGGTCATCACCCGTGCGCTCGGTCATTACATCAACTTCGAAGGGAATCGCGTCGATACGGTTTCGAGCATAGATTTCGCCAGCATCCCGAGCCTGGCGATCTCGGCTTGCGGCACCGCCTATCTGGCCGGACTGATCGCAAAATACTGGTTCGAGCGCTATGCGCGCCTGCCGGTCGAAATCGACGTTGCGTCCGAATTCCGCTACCGGGAGATCCCGTTACCGCCGGAATCGGCAGCTCTTTTCATTTCGCAATCCGGCGAAACCGCCGATACGCTCGCGTCCCTGAGGTACTGCAAGGGGCGTGGGCTGAAAACCGGCGCTGTCGTCAATGCCCGCGAATCGACCATCGCTCGGGAGGCCGACGCGGTCTTCCCGATCCTTGCCGGCCCGGAGATCGGCGTCGCCTCCACCAAGGCTTTCACGTGCCAGCTTGCGGTTCTGGCCACACTAGCCATCGGCGCTGCTAAGGACCGTGGAACGCTAACTGAATATGAGGTGAAGGCGCTCGTCCAGAGCCTTGCCGAAATGCCGGGCGTCATGGGCCGGGTACTGAACAGCATCCAGCCAGATATCGAGCTCCTGTCGCGCGAACTGTCAAAGTGTCATGGTGTCCTGTATCTTGGCCGCGGCACCAGTTTCCCACTGGCGATGGAAGGTGCGCTGAAGCTCAAAGAGATTTCCTACATCCATGCTGAGGGCTATGCGGCTGGCGAATTGAAGCATGGTCCGATCGCATTGATAGACGAGAGCATGCCAGTGATCGTCATCGCGCCACATGATCGCTTTTTCAACAAGACCGTCTCCAATATGGAGGAAGCGGCCGCCCGTGGAGGGCGGATTATCCTCATCACCGATGAAAATGGGGCCGCTGCGTCGAAACTCGACACGATGCATACGATCGTGCTGCCGGCCGTCGACGAGATTATCGCACCTATGATTTTCTCGCTGCCGATACAGCTTCTTGCCTATCATACGGCGGTCTCCATGGGCAAAGATGTCGACCAGCCGCGCAATCTCGCAAAATCGGTCACCGTCGAATGATTGTGACGCGCTCATAGGTGGCATGCGTCTCTCGGAAATACACTTCCAAGCGTCACTGGCATTTGGCTGTCGACGAGACGCAGATCAGGTCTGCGGTCAAGTGGGCATAATTGCTCCACTGAAAGTTCCAGTCTGAGCGATCCTGCGCATTCCCTCATCGCACCTGGTCGTGCGTAGTGCGCATTTCAGTTCACATCGCGCCGCGCGATGCTTGGCCCCGCATGTCCAGAACTGCGGAGCAAGCCAATGACGCCTACGAAGTTGCTGATTGGGCAGATCGCCGTCGTGTTCGCAATCGTGATACTCGGCGTATGGGCGGCCACGCAGTGGTGCGCCCATATGCTCGGCCATCAACCGCCACTCGGCGCGCCATGGTTAGTCGCGGCTGGCTGGCAGATCTACAAGCCGTGGAAACTGTTCGAATGGTGGTTCCACTTCGACGCTTATGCGCCCGAGGTCTTCGATAAGGCCGGTGCGCTTGCCGGAGCTAGTGGGTTCGTGGGCTGTGCCGCCGCGATCGCCGGCTCGCTCTGGCGCGCGCGACAGCTCGGGTCGGTCACCACATATGGGTCGTCAAGGTGGGCCGCGACTCACGAGATCGAGACGGCAGGGCTGTTTCGGCCGGCCGGCGTTTTCCTAGGCAAGCTGAAGGATCGCTATCTGCGCCATGACGGGCCCGAGCACGTCATGGCCTTTGCCCCAACACGATCAGGCAAGGGCATCGGACTCGTTGTTCCAACTCTTCTGTCCTGGACCGGCTCGGCCGTCATTCACGATATCAAAGGCGAGAACTGGCAGTTGACCTCCGGCTGGCGCTCGAAGTTCTCCTACTGCCTCCTGTTCAATCCGACCGATCCGAGGTCGGCGCGCTATAACCCGCTGCTGGAGGTACGAAAAGGTCCAGACGAGGTCCGCGACGTCCAGAACATCGCCGACATCCTGGTAGATCCGGAAGGCGCGCTGGACCGGCGGAACCACTGGGAGAAAACCAGTCACTCACTCTTGGTCGGAGCCATTTTGCACGTGCTTTACGCCGAAGAGGAAAAGACGCTCGCTCGCGTCGCCACCTTCCTGTCGGACCCGCAACGCTCGTTTGCCGCGACACTACGGCGGATGATGACGACCAACCATCTCGGCAAGGCGGATAAGCCCCAGGTCCATCCTGTCGTGGCCTCGGCAGCTCGCGAGGTGTTGAACAAGTCGGAGAACGAGCGTTCAGGCGTTCTTTCGACCGCCATGTCGTTCCTCGGCCTCTATCGCGATCCTACGGTGGCGGCAGCGACATCAGCCTGCGACTGGCGCATTGCCGACCTCCTGGATGCTGAGCGACCGATGTCACTCTATCTGGTCGTGCCGCCATCGGACATCTCGCGCACGAAGCCGCTGGTGCGACTTGTGCTCAATCAGATCGGCAGACGTCTGACGGAGCGGCTGGAGGGGGATCCTAAGAAGAGCAGGAACCATCAACTGCTCATGATGCTGGACGAATTTCCGGCGCTCGGTCGCCTTGATTTCTTCGAAACCGCGCTCGCCTTCATGGCCGGTTATGGCATCCGTGCATATCTGATCGCGCAATCCTTGAACCAGATCTCCAAGGCGTATGGGGACAACAATGCCATTCTCGACAACTGCCATGTGCGGATTGCCTTTTCCTCCAATGACGAGCGCACGGCCAAACGCATTTCCGACGCGCTCGGCACGGCGACGGAGCTGAGGTCAATGCGCAACTATGCCGGCCATCGGTTGGCGCCGTGGCTCTCGCACGTGATGGTTAGCCGCCAGGAGACCGCCCGTCCGCTACTGACACCGGGCGAGGTGATGCAGTTGCCGCAAGCCGATGAACTGGTATTGGTTTCAGGGCTGCCGCCCATTCGGGCGAAGAAGCTGCGCTACTACCAGGATCGAAATTTCACCGAGCGCGTGCTTTCTGCGCCGGTATTGCGCGACGGCGCTTACGCGGATCGGCCAGTACCGCGCCCGGACTGTTGGATCGGGCAGGTGCGGGGCGTTGACCGCCGTCTTGCTGGCGGCGGCGAAAGCCAGGGCGAGGCAATTGAAGATGAAGGAGGTGTCCAGCAACAGCGACATCCGGGTCTGCCTGAAGAGCATACAGCAGTCACTCTGGAGCCCGACCGGGACGACCTGCTCAAGCCCGCGGACGATGATAGCGAGGCAGTTGCCGACAGGCGCGTGATGGACAGAATTTCCACTGCCGCACGCGCCTATGGCATCAACGAGGGAACGGGCGACAACAAGGACATCGTGCCCGGCTTCTGAAAGAAGCTGCCGAAGGCAGAGCGCAAATCAGCGTAGATAACGGCCATAAGCAATTTCGAGGAAGTCGCCGATGCTCGTTCCCGCCCGCGCAACAGCGCTGGGACAGTTGGAACGAGCCACATGAGCCCTCAGCGCATTCGTCATCAGTTTCTGCTCGAACCCGACCTGAGCAAGAAACTGGACGACCTCAGCCGCGATCCATCGACGACCAAATCAGCGATCGTGGCGAAGGCAGTCGAGGCCTTTATCGAGCGGCGTGGCGAGAACGAGCTCGACCGGCGCTACGGCGTAAGGCTCGACCGTCTTTCCCGTGACCTCGGTCATCTCAGACGCGACGTCGAGATGATCCTAGAGAGCCTGGCGCTCTTCATTCGCTTTTCCATCACGCTTCATGCTCACACGCCAGTCCCGGACAGGGCGACGCAGGCGATTGCCCAGGAGCGCTTCGACAAATTCGTCGAGCAAGTGGGCCGCCAGATCGCCTCCGGCAAACGGTCGCTTAGGACGGATAATGGCGGGGGAGGGGAAGGATGACTTCTCATCCGGAGGTCGACCATCGCCATCGTGCCATGTTGCGCACCGCCATGGGCCCGGCAATCGCTGAGGCCCTTGCCGATTCATCTGTTGTCGAGGTGATGGTCAATCCCGACGGTGCGCTGCGGCTCGACCGGCTGGGAGAAGGTCGGGTCGGTACCGGCGTGCATATGCACCCATCCGAGGCGGAACGCATCGTTCGCCTGGTCGCTTCCCATGTGCGTGCCGAGGCGCATGCGGGTAGTCCGATCGTCAGCGCCGAACTGCCCTCGGGCGAGCGCTTCGAGGGGCTGCTGCCGCCAGTCGTTCTGGCGCCATGCTTCGCCATCCGTAAACCGGCCGCAAAACTCTACACGTTGGCCAACTATGTCGCCGACCAAATCATGCTGCCGCTGCAGGCCGATGCGCTGAGGAAGGCCGTGCGCGAGCGGCGCAACATATTGGTCGCAGGCGGCACGTCGTCGGGAAAAACCACGCTCGCAAATGCGCTGCTGGCCGAAGTCGCGGAATGCGACGAGCGGGTGATCCTGATCGAAGACACACGCGAGCTGCAGTGCGCTGCCAAGGACTGCGTTGCCCTCAGGACAAGACGGGGCTCGGTGACGCTTGCCGATCTCGTACGCTCGACGCTGCGGCTCAGGCCGGACCGCATCGTCGTCGGCGAAGTCCGGGGTGCGGAAGCCCTCGATATGCTGAAGGCATGGAACACTGGCCACCCCGGTGGCATCGCCACGGTTCACGCCAATTCGGCGCGCTCCGCCCTCTACCGGATCGAGCAACTCGCGCAGGAAGCCGTCGTCACTGTACCACGCCGTCTGATCGCCGATGCCATCGATCTGATTGTCTTCATCGCCGGGCGCGGATCCTCGCGCCGCATTGACGCCATCGCCGAGGTCACCGGTCTCGACGGCAGCGGCGATTACGCCGTCACCCAACTGACGCTCCCGCAACTTCAGCAGTTTTGAAAGGCCAATCCATGTGCAAGAAGCTTCGCTTTCTTTCGTCCACCGCGCTCGTGCTTGTTCTCACGGTCTCAGCCCGCGCAGCAGGCTCCGGCATGCCTTGGGAACAGCCGCTGCAGCAGATCCTGGAGTCTGTACAGGGACCGGTCGCCAAGATTATCGCCGTGATCATCATCATCACCACGGGCTTAACCCTTGCCTTCGGTGACACTGCAGGCGGTTTCCGCCGGCTGATCCAGATCGTCTTCGGGCTGTCGATCGCCTTCGCGGCATCGAGCTTCTTTCTCTCCTTCTTCTCCTTTGGCGGCGGAGCACTCGTCTGATGGTCGCTGGAGAGCAGCATATTGAGGGCTTCGCGGTTCCCGTTCACCGGGCATTGACCGAAGCCATCCTGCTGGGCGGTGCACCGCGAGCGGTGGCGATCCTCAACGGCACGGTGGCCGCAGCTATCGGCCTCGGTTTGCAGCAGTGGATCGCTGGGCTGGTGCTGTGGATTGCCGGCCACACGCTGGCGGTCTTTGCCACAAGACGCGATCCAGACTTCGCCAGCGTGCTCGTTCGTCACCTTCGTCTGAAGGGATGGTTGGCATGCTGAACCTGTCAGAATACCGCAGCAAATCGGACAAACTTGCCGACCATCTGCCCTGGGCAGCGCTCGTCGCGCCCAGCATCGTGCTCAATAAGGACGGCAGCTTTCAGCGGACCTTACGGTTCCGCGGGCCCGATCTCGAAAGCGCGACGGAAGCAGAACTTGTCGGCATCTGCGCCCGGGCAAACAACGCGTTGAGAAGGCTCGGCTCCGGCTGGGCATTGTTCTTCGAAGCCGAGCGCATAGAGGCGCTCGGCTATCCTAACTCAACCTTTCCCGACGCCGCGTCTTGGCTGGTCGATGAAGAACGACGCGCGGCCTTCGAGGGCAAGGTCGCGCATTACGAGAGCCGCCATCACCTGACTTTGCTGTTCATGCCGCCCCCGGACGCACGGGCGAGGGCTGAAAGCGCGCTCGTTGACGCACACCAATCTGGCGGCGGGAGAGACTGGCCCCAGGAGCTGGCGGGGTTTCGCGACGAGACCGACCGGGTCCTCGATCTTTTGTCCGGTTTCATGCCCGAGGTGCGCGTGCTCGACGATGCCGAGACCCTGACTTACCTGCACGGCACAATCTCGACCCGCCGCCATCCACTCGCTGTCCCGGAAACCCCGATGTATCTCGACGGCATCCTGGTCGACGCGCCGCTTACCGGCGGCTTGGAGCCGATGCTCGGCGAACACCATCTTCGCACCCTTACCGTCCTCGGATTCCCGAATCTCACCCGGCCCGGAATTCTCGACGCGTTGAATCATCAGGATTTCGCCTATCGCTGGGTGACGCGCTTCATCCCGCTCGACAAGACGGAAGCCACGAAGACGCTGACACGGTTGCGCCGCCAGTGGTTTGCCAAGCGCAAATCGATCGCGGCCATCCTGCGCGAGGTCGTGACCAACGAACCTGTCCCGCTGGTCGACAGCGATGCCGACAACAAGGCGCTCGATGCCGACGCAGCCCTTCAGGCGTTGGGCGGCGACCATGTCGGCTTCGGTTATCTCACCACAACGGTGACAGTGTGGGATGAGGAACATCAAGCCGCCGCGGAGAAACTTCGCGCGGTCGAGCGAACCATCAATGGGCTCGGCTTCACCACCATCCGCGAAAGCGTCAATGCGGTCGAGGCGTGGCTCGGCTCGCTGCCTGGTCATATCTATGCCAATGTTCGCCAGCCGCTCGTTCACACATTGAACCTTGCGCATCTCATGCCGTTGGCGTCGGTCTGGGCAGGTCCTGCGGCGAACGAGCATCTCGCCAAGGTCACCCAGCGAGAGGCCTCGCCACTTCTGTTCGCAGAGACCAACGGGTCGACACCATTCCGGCTATCCACCCATGTCGACGATGTCGGCCACATGCTGATCGTTGGCCCGACCGGCGCCGGCAAATCGGTGCTGCTTGCCCTGATTGCGCTGCAGTTCCGGCGCTATGCCGGCGCGCAGGTCTATGTCTTCGACAAAGGCAATTCGGCGCGCGCGGCAGTCCTTGCCACGGGTGGAGAACACCACGCGCTGGGTGCTGACGGTGCGCTCGCCTTCCAGCCCCTGCGCAATATCGGCGACCAGGCTGCCCGCAGTTGGGCAGCCGAATGGATTGCTGGCCTCATTGCCCATGAGAATGTCACCGTCACGCCGGAGGTGAAGGAGGCAATCTGGTCGGCACTCACCAGCCTTGCCACCGCGCCGGCGCAGGAACGCACGCTGACGGGCCTTTCGGTCCTGCTTCAGTCCAACGGGCTGAAGTCCGCGTTGATGCCCTACACACTCGACGGTCCTTTCGGCCGCCTGCTCGACGCCGATGATGATCGGCTGGCCTTATCGAATGTGCAGTGTTTCGAGACGGAAGAGCTGATGCAGAGCCAAGGCGCTGTGCTGCCTGTGCTCACTTACTTGTTCCATCGTCTTGAAGAGCGGTTCGATGGACGGCCGACGCTGCTGATGCTCGACGAGGCTTGGCTCTATCTCGACAATCCGCTCTTTGCCGCCCGTATCCGCGAATGGCTGAAGGTTCTCCGAAAGCGGAATGTCTCGGTGATCTTCGCTACGCAATCGCTGACTGATATCGCGGGCTCTTCAATCGCGCCGGCGATCATCGAGAGCTGCCCCCAGCGCATTTTCCTTCCCAATGATCGTGCTGTGGAACCGCAAGCGCGGGCAGCCTACGAGCGCTTCGGCTTGAACGAGCGGCAGATCGAATTGATCGCCCGCGCCACGCCGAAGCGCCACTACTATCTTCAGTCACGTAGCGGCAACCGTCTCTTCGAGCTCGGGCTTGGCCCCATCACTCTTGCGCTTTGCGGCGCTTCCGATCCGGCGACGCAGACCCTGATCGACAAAATCCAGTCCGAAGACGGGCAAGACAGCTTTGCCTCCCGCTTTCTGAGCGCGCGCGGCCTCGATTGGGCTGCCGAGCTTCTCCAGCAATTCCCTCAACCAGATATGGAGCAATCCTCATGATTGGACGCCGTCTTTTCACCAGCCTGATCACCGTTTCCCTGATCGCCAAGCCAATGGCCGACTATGTGCAGCCGGCCTACGCCCTTATCGTGTTCGATCCATCCAATTATGCGCAGAACGTGCTGACGGCGGCGCGCGCGCTGGAGCAGATCAACAACCAGATCCAGTCGCTGCAGAACCAGGCAACCATGCTGCAGAACATGGCGCGCAATCTTCAGCGTCTGGATTTCTCTTCCGTGGGCCAACTCTCCGGTTCGCTCCATCGCATTGACGGTTTGATGGACCAGGCGAGTGGCCTCAGCTTTGATCTGGGCAAGCTTCAAGACCAGTGGCGCAGCCAATATCCGGAAAGCTACGAGGCCACGATCAAGGTCAGCGATGTGGCAACCGCAGCGCGCGAGCGCTGGCAGAGCGCCATGCAGGCGTTCCGCCAGACCATGCGGGTCCAGTCGCAGATCGTCGAGAACGTCCGCGCCGACGGCGACCTGCTTGCCGATCTCGTCAATCGCAGCCAAGGGGCGGCCGGTGCGCTTCAGGCAAGCCAGGCCACCAACCAGCTGATCGCGCTTTCGACCAAGCAGCAGATGCAGATCCAAACACTGCTCGCGACTCAGTTTCGAGCTGAGGCCGAGGATGCCGCGCGCAAGGCGCAGTCCGAGGAAGCCGCCCGCGAGACGACCAAGCGCTTCCTGGGTACCGGCTCGGCCTATCCCGGCAATTGATCACCAACTCTGACGAGGAAGGCGGCGGCATGAACGACCTTGGCGTCATCGATCGCTTCATGGAGACTTTCATCCGCTATATTGACAGCGGGTTCGGTCTGCTTTCGGGCGACGTCGCCTTCCTCACCACCATCCTGATCGGCATCGACATCACGCTGGCCGGGCTGGCCTGGGCGCTCGGCGACGAGCCCAACATTCTCGGCCGGCTTACCCGCAAGGTGCTCTATGTCGGCGTCTTCGCCTTCATCTTGAATAATTTTAAGAACCTCGCCGACATCATCTATCGCTCCTTCGCCGGGCTCGGCATCAACGCGTCCTCCGGAAATCTCTCCCCAGACAATCTCCTGCGCCCGGGCCGCATCGCCGCGACCGGCTTCGAAGGCGCTTGGCCGCTGCTTGATCAAGCAAGTCAGCTGCTCGGCTTTCCAGAAATCTTCGGCAACGCGCTCACCATCTTCGTGCTGCTCATGGCCTGGTTCCTGGTCATCATCGCCTTCTTCATCCTTTCCATTCAGCTGTTCATCACAATCCTTGAGTTCAAGCTCACCACGCTTGCCGGCTTTGTTCTGGTTCCCTTCGCACTCTGGAATCGATCGGCGTTTCTGGCCGAGCGCGTGCTCGGCAATGTCATCTCTTCAGGCATCAAGGTGATGGTACTTGCCGTCATCGTCGGCATCGGCTCCACACTCTTCGGCGAGTTTGCTTCCGCGCTGCAAGGCAAGGAGCCGGACCTGGCCGCCGCCATGTCACAGGTGCTGGGCGCGCTGGCGCTGCTTGGGCTCGGCGTCTTTGGGCCCGGCATCGCGTCGGGTCTAGTGTCCGGCGCGCCGCAGCTTGGCGCGGGCGCCGCCCTTGGCACGACTGCGGCGGCAGCTGGTGCATCGCTCGTTGCCGGAGGCACGGCATTTGCTGGCGCGCGCATGGCAACCGGCGGCAGTCTCGCCGCAATTCGGGCCGGCACAACGATGGGATCGGCTGCTTTAACGGCCTGGCAGATCGGGCGAGCAACCTCGTCCCACACCGGCCTGTCCGGTGTGGCTGCTGGATTGCGGGGCGTGACCAGTGCCGCCGGCGGCGCCGCGATGCGAGCAGCAAGAGCTGCCGCGGGAACGTTCGGGCGCAGCGCCGATGCCGGCCGGGAAGCGGCATGGATCGCGACCGGTGGTGCGCCCACCACGTCCATGACTGGAAACCCAACCGCTGCAGACCATAATACCGCTCCGACGTGGGCAAGGCGCTTGCGTTCCGAACAGACCGCCCGTGCCCACCGCCACGCTGCCATGCAGGCTGTTCGTGAAGGCGACAGCCCGGGAGGCAGCGCCAATCCCTCTCTCAACGACAAGGACGACTAGATGCTGTTCAAGCGACCCGTTCAACGTTACGGCAAGACACCCGAACCGGTCACGCCGTATCAAAAGGCCGCCCAGCTATGGGACGAGCGCATCGGCTCATCTCGAGTACAGGCTAGGAACTGGCGGCTCATGGCCCTCGGCTGTCTGGCCTTGGCGACCGGGCTCTCTGGCGGACTCGTATGGCAGTCGATGCAGAGCCGTGTTGTGCCTTACGTCGTCGAGGTCGACCGCTTCGGCGAAGCACGCGCCGTCGCGCCGGCGATCCAAGACTACGAGCCCTCCGACGCCGAGATAGCCTGGCACCTCGGCCGCTTCATCCAGAATGTCCGTTCCGTCTCCACTGATCCGGTGCTGGTGCGGCAGAACTGGCTGGCGGCTTACGACTTTGCCACCGACCGTGCGGCACTCTTCCTCAATGAGTACGCCAAGGCGAACGATCCCTTCGGTCAGATCGGAACGCGCAGTGTGTCCGTCCAGGTGACCAGTGTGGTCAGGGCTTCCGACAGCTCGTTCCAGGTCAAATGGACTGAGCAGGTCTTTGAGCGCGGCAGCCTTGCCAGCACCACGCGCTGGACCGCGATCCTCACCTTCGTGATCCGCCCGCCAAGCAATACGGATCAGCTGCGCAACAATCCGCTCGGTGTATTCATCAACGCCATCGACTGGTCGCGCGAGCTCGACAGTGCCGCACCGACAACCGTTTCCCCGAAGGAGCCCGCCGATGACAAATAGAGCCCAATCGTTCCGTGCCGCGCTGATCCTATCCGCATCGGCAGCAGTTCTCTCGGCCTGCGCATCGAAGCCGGTGCCGCCTGAGATTTCGTATGATGCCGCCGACTTCAAAGCAGCGGCAATCGAGAAGGCGCCAGAGACACCGGTCAAGATAGTCGAGGTGCCAAAGCCGTTGCCGCTCCCCGGCCAGTTGCAGCCAGAACCGGGCAAAATCGCCGACGACAAGCGCTCTCCTGAAGAACGCGTCGCCGACGCCAACAAGGCGGCGACGCAGCAACCCACCCGGTACGGCTACGTCAATGCGGTGCAGGTCTATCCCTTCACCGATGGCGCGCTTTATCAGCTCTATGCCGCCCCGGAGCGCGTCACCGATATCGCCCTACAGCCGGGCGAGAAACTGACAGCCGTGTCGGCCGGCGACACGGTGCGCTGGGTCATCGGCGATACCGTCAGCGGCACCGGTGACGACCAGCGCACCCATGTGCTGGTAAAACCCTTCGCGCCGGGGCTTAGCACCAATCTGGTGATCACCACGGAACGTCGCACCTACCACTTGCAGCTTCAAAGCACCGACAAGACCGCTATGGCGGCGATCTCCTGGACGTACAGCGAGGACCAGATCGTAGCGCTCCGCCAGCGCAACGCTCAGGCCGAGGCTACCATGCCGGTGGCGTCGAACGTGGCGCTCGAAAACATTCGCTTTCGCTACTCGATTGGGGGCGACACACCGCCCTGGAGACCGACGCGAGCCTTCGATGACGGCAGCAAGGTCTATATCGAGTTCCCGCGCCGCATAGATCAGGGAGAGGCCCCGCCACTCTTCATCGTCGGCTCTGACGGGGGCAACCAGCTCGTCAACTACCGCATGCGCGGCAACTACTACATTGTCGATCGGCTCTTCGCCGCGGCCGAACTACGCCTCGGCAACAAGCAGCAGCAAGTGGTGCGCATCACAAGGACGGACGGCCGGCAACCGCCGCGTCGCGTATCTCTCTTTGCGCGCTCCAGCAGGTGAGGAGAGGGGCCTTATGACCGACACTTCCCCATCCAATGCTCCGCCAAAACTCGATCCCGAGCAGCTGCAGTTACGGGCCTCGCCCCGCCGCGCCGTGCGGTTCAGGCGCGGCGTGATCATCGCCATCGCTGCCGTCGGGTCCGGTGCCATCCTGGGCGTCACGATGATGGCGCTGCAGGGACCGGCGCTTCGCTTCAAAGAACAGGCGGAAGATCTCTACAACACTGACCGCAAGCCAACCCCTGAAGGACTTGAAACACTTCCCAAGGACTATTCCGGAGTGAAGCCGAACCCTCCTGTGCTTGGACCACCACTGCCGGGCGACCTCGGTCGCCCCATCCTTGAGCGGCGGCGCCAGCTCGGCATCGCGCCAGGGCAGGACAACTCCGCCGAGGAGCAGCGCGTTGCCCAGCAAGCGATTGAGGCGCGCGAATCACAAGTCTTCTTCCGCATTGAAAATCGACACAAGGAGGCGGGCATCGGCGGTAATGCGAAAAGCGCCCAGCAGCCGTTCGGGGCGCCTCCGCAATCTGATGCCGCTCGGCCGTCAGATTCCGTTGCGCCGGCTGAGGGCGATCAGAACAATCAACAACGCAAGCTCGATTTTGTCAGCCAGCGCAACACCAGCGGGATCTACAACCCGCATGCATTGCAGACGCCAGCTTCGCAAAATCAGCTCATGGCCGGCAGCGTGATCGCCGCAAGTCTCATCACCGGCATAAATTCCGACTTGCCCGGGTTTGTCGTCGCGCAGGTCACCGAGAACGTGCACGACACGGTCACCGGCAGCATCCTGCTTATCCCGCAAGGCTCGCGGCTGATCGGGACCTATGACAGCGTCGTCGCTTTTGGGCAAAAACGGGCGCTTCTGGTTTGGCAGCGAATAATACTGCCAGACGGTTCTTCGATCGAAATCGACAACCTGCCGGCGACAGACACTGCCGGCTATGCCGGGCTCGAGGACAAGATCGATTTCCACACCTGGCAGCTGATCAAGGGAGTCGCGCTGGCCACATTGCTGGGCGTCGGCACCGAGTTAAGTTTTGGAGAAAACGAAAGCGATCTGGTCAAAGCGATCCGGGAATCCACTCAGCAGAACGTCAGTCGAGCCGGCCAGCGCATCACCGAGAAGAACCTCGATGTTCAGCCCACCATCACCATCCGCCCAGGTTGGCCACTGCGCGTCATCGTGCACAAGGATCTGGTGCTACGGCCATACGCGAGTTGAGCGGGAGTGAATATGGCCAACTTGAAACTTGGAAAGCTTCCAGACCGAACACCTTCGAAGATTACCATCACCGTCAGCGCGGAGTTGGGCCAAGCACTCAAGGAGTATGCTGCCCTTTATCGTCAGACCTATGGCGAGTCTGAAACGGTGGCGGAACTCATCCCTTTCATGCTGGCGGGGTTTCTGGAAGGCGACCGAGCGTTTGCCAAGGCCAGAAAAGAAGGTTTGCCGACGTCCAGCATGCCGGAGAAGTCGCGGCGTCTGGCAGGCTCAGATTCCGAGTAACCGCGGCAATGAGTGAACCGCCCGCACACGAGCCCTCGATGGGCTAACTCCGCTTGAATATGTAACCCGATCCGTCAAGGATCACACGTGAACAGGCTCACTCACAAATGGAAGCAAACAGGGGAGCACGTTACCGCGACCGCACTCTTTGGCTCAAACTGCAACTGAGTGCCTGGCCCTTCCGCTTTGGAAATATTTGTCGAACCTGGCCGCGATGCTTCGGACGAATGGGCGACTTTCAGCCGGCACGACGAAACGGTCGCCATCCAATTCAAGCAATCGAACGGGATCGTGGAGAGCCATGGTACTCGACTCAAGAAGGAGCTTCTGGCCGGCTTTGCCGAAGCGTTCCACCAGATCGACTGCCGAGAAGGCGAAATCACACATTAGCCTCTCGATGATCCAGCCGCGAACGCGGTCGTCGTCGGAAAGCGCGATACCGCGAACAACCGCCAGCCCGCCATGCGCGACTATACTTCCGTACTCGGCGGTTGAAATATTGTTCTGCACGTAGCCCTGGCGAAAACGGCCGATGGACGAAGGGCCAAGCCCGATCAGTGTCTCGCAGCGATCCTCCGTGTAGCCCTGAAAATTGCGATGCAAAGCCCCTGCGCGGGCCGCTATCGCCAAGGCATCGCCTGGCTTGGCGAAATGATCGAGCCCTATTGCTTCATACCCCTTGTCCACAATCGCTCGCGCGGCGAGTTGCGATTGCGCCAAGCGCTCCGTGGGGCCAGGCAGCCACGCCTCTTTGATTATCGTCTGATGCTTCTTGAACCAGGGCACATGCGCGTAGCCGAACAGCGCCATCCTGTCCGGTTCCAGGGTCAGCGCCTGCGCTACGGTGGAACAGACGCTCTCCCTGCTCTGGTGAGGCAATCCGTAAAGCAGGTCCAGATTGACGGAACCGACGCCGCGGGAGCGAACTCCGTCGACGACAGCTTTCGTTTGCAAAAAGCTTTGCTCGCGGTTGATTGCCTTTTGCACTTTTGGCTCGAAATCCTGGACGCCGAGACTCGCCCTGGTCATGCCGATTTCGGCCAGCGCGTCAAGGCGCGCCTCATCCATGTCGTTTGGATCGATCTCGACGCTGATTTTTGTGTCCGGGACAAAATCGAAGCTGTCCCGCAAGAACGCGCCAAGCGCCACCATGTCCCGGGGCTTCAGCATGGTGGGCGAACCGCCGCCGAAGTGGACTGCGCGGACATGGCCCTTGCCGCTGACGAGTCCCGCAACCGTCGCGATCTCCGCGTGTAGCGAGCGCAGATAGGCCGTCACCGGCTCATAGTGGCGCGTCTGTTTGGTATGACACGCACAGAACCAGCAGAGTCTGTCGCAATAGGGGATGTGCAGATAGAGCGAGATCTCGCCGCCACTTTTGAGCGCCTCCAGCCAGCCACGATAAACCGCAGGATTGACGCCCGTGTGGAAATGCGGTGCAGTCGGATAACTGGTATAACGCGGGACGTTCTCGCCAACCCGGGCAGCTAATTCGGACTGCATGTCGTGGTCCACCATGTTTGCATCGCTGGAACTCTGGGCTTATTGGCAAGCCAAAGCCCTGATTTCGGTCAATCAGCAACTCGGACAAACTGCCGCAAGGATTTTTCTACCTTAGATTGGTATCCTGCCGGCACTTGGGATCGGGTTGAGCGAGCGCATGTCAGTACGGCGAGACATTTACACTTCCGGTATCCCCGTTCTTTGCGCCCATTGCGAAGCACGGCATCGCGGCGTCTGCGGTTCGCTTCGTCCAGACATTTTGGTTGGGCTCGCCAAGACTTGCTCGCGGCGCCAGATCGAGTCAGGAGTGGAACTGATCGGCGACGCACAGGCGGTCGACAGCTATTCGAACCTGCTTTCAGGCGTGGTTAAGCTGACAAAGAGCCTTTCCGATGGTCGCCAGCAGATCGTCGGTCTCCAGTTTGCACCGCATTTTCTGGGACGTCCTTTTAAGGTGGAAAGCTCGATCAATGCGGAAGCGGTGACAGCTGTCACGCTGTGCTCGTTTCCAAGGGCAGCCGTCGAACGGATGATGAAGGGGTCGCCGGAATTCGAGCATCGCCTGCTCAAGCAGACGCTGAATGAACTCGATGAAGCACGCGAGTGGCTGGTGACGTTGGGGCGCAAGACCGCATCGGAAAAGGTGGCGAGTTTTCTCCTCATGATCGCTCGGAATATGGATTCCGGTGTTGACCCGGTAGCCAGGTCAGCGTCCTTCGATCTGCCGCTGACGCGCGCCGAGATCTCTGATTTTCTTGGAATTACGAACGAGACTGTGAGCCGGCAGCTGACGCAATTGCGGGCTGACGGCGTGATTCGGATCGAGAACACACGCCATGTGATGGTGGACAGCATGAGCCGGCTGCGCTCGATGGCGATGCCGAGCCTGAGCCAGAAGACCGACAGCCTGGACAGGTTATAGAGGCCGTTCGGCGAAGAGAAGGTACAGGCCGTTGTCGCTCCTGATGGCGGAAGGCAGGCCGCGTTCCCTGAACAGGCGGATGGCGGCCTCGATGACCGGTCCTTCCTTCTTCGATTCGAGCGCTTCGCAGGCGAGCAGGTAGCGCGAGGCCTGGTCGGTGACCGTCACAATTCGACCATCGCCCGCCGGAACTCCCCTTAGAAGTCCGTGCACCATAACGCGTTGGTGGTAGTTGCGTGCCGAAGCGCTGCCGCTGACGGGCGCGCTTTACAGGCCGTGATGATCGAGCAGGCATGCGCCGTGCTCTTCGAGGGTATGCGGACATCGCCGGCGAGCCTCCTAATCAGGAGCTCCCTAATCTTCCTGGCGCCCAGTGGGTTGGCTTGTCCTTCTTGGTTGCGACGATCGTCAGCTCGATCTGGTCGGGCAGGCGGTTGGCGTAGCGCACCGGCCGCCGTGAAGGTCAACCTAGCTGCCGAAAAATCGTGCGGCCCCCTGACATGGATCAGGGCGAGCAGGCGGCGGCTGCGCAATTGATGCACAGCGGATTTGGCGTCCGCCGGGTTCGAGATCGGGATTTGCGATGAAATTCGGCACAGAGATCGTGCTTCTAAGCCTGTTTGCTTTTGCGGCCCTGGTGGCTGCCGGGTTCGGCGTAGATGAACCTTTCCGCCAGCATATGTGGGTGTTGTTCTTCGCCGTAGCTGGTTTCACCGCGATCCTGTTGCGCAATACGGAGTTCAAGCCTGCAGTTCCGATAGACCCCGGCGCTTTTATGGACAGTCCAATCCGTTACGGGGCCCTCGCGACGGTGTTTTGGGGCGTCGTAGGCATGCTGGTTGGTGTGGTCATCGCGCTGCAGCTTGCCTATCCCGATCTCAGCGTCGAGCCCTGGTTCAACTTTGGCCGCTTGCGGCCGTTGCATACATCCGGCGTGGTTTTTGCCTTCGGCGGCAATGCGCTGCTTTGCACGTCCCTTTATGTCGTACAGCGCACCTGCCGCGCCCGGCTGTTCGGCGGCAATCTCGCCTGGTTCGTGTTCTGGGGCTATCAGCTGTTCATCGTCATGGCTGCGACGGGCTATCTGCTCGGCATCACCGAAAGCCGCGAATACGCCGAGCCCGAATGGTATGTGGATCTTTGGCTGACCATCGTCTGGGTCGCCTACCTCGTCCTGTTCCTCGGCACCATCCTGAAGCGCAGGGAACCGCACATCTATGTCGCCAACTGGTTCTACCTGTCCTTCATCGTGACCATCGCGATGCTGCATGTGATCAACAACCTGTCGCTGCCAGTCTCGTTCGTGGGCTCAAAAAGCTATTCAGCCTTCTCCGGCGTCCAGGACGCCTTGACGCAGTGGTGGTACGGCCACAATGCCGTGGGCTTCTTTCTCACCGCCGGCTTCCTTGGCATGATGTACTATTTCGTGCCCAAGCAGGCAAACCGGCCAGTCTATTCCTACCGGCTGTCGATCATCCACTTCTGGGCGCTGATCTTTCTCTACATCTGGGCCGGCCCGCACCACCTCCACTATACCGCCTTGCCCGACTGGGCGCAGACGCTCGGCATGGCGTTCTCGATCATGCTTTGGATGCCCTCCTGGGGCGGCATGATCAACGGCCTGATGACGCTGTCCGGCGCCTGGGACAAGCTGCGGACGGACCCGATCATCCGCATGATGGTCATGGCCATAGCCTTCTATGGCATGTCCACCTTCGAAGGCCCGATGATGTCGATCAAGGCGGTCAATTCGCTCTCGCACTACACCGACTGGACCATCGGGCACGTGCATTCCGGCGCACTCGGTTGGGTCGGCATGATCTCGTTCGGCGCGGTCTATTTCATGGTGCCGAAGTTGTGGAACCGCGAGCGGCTCTATTCGCTGCGACTAGTGAACTGGCACTTCTGGTTGGCAACGCTGGGGATCGTCGTCTACGCCGCGGTGATGTGGGTCTCCGGCGTCATGCAGGGCCTGATGTGGCGCGAATACGACGACCAGGGCTTTCTGGTCTTCTCCTTCGCCGAAACTGTCGCCGCCATGCATCCGTACTACATCATGCGTGCCATCGGCGGCGCGATGTACCTGTCCGGCGCCCTGATCATGGCATGGAATGTCGCCATGACAATCCTCGGCTACCAACGAGATGAGGATTCGATGCCGCGTCCGATCGCCGCTGTCCGACCTGCGCGATCTGGAGCCTGAAAAATGGGCTTGATGAACAAACACGCGCTTATCGAGAAGAACGCCACGCTGCTTCTCGTCGGCTCCCTTCTGGTGGTGACGATCGGCGGCATCGTCGAGATCGCGCCGCTCTTCTATCTCGACAATACGATCGAGAAGGTCGAAGGCATGCGGCCCTATTCGCCGCTCGAACTCGCCGGTCGCAACATCTATGTGCGCGAGGGCTGCTACCTCTGCCACAGCCAGATGATCAGGCCGTTTCGCGATGAGGTCGAGCGCTATGGGCACTACAGCCTAGCGGCCGAGTCGATGTACGACCACCCGTTCCAGTGGGGATCGAAACGCACAGGACCGGATCTCGCGCGAGTGGGCGACCGTTATTCGAATGGATGGCACGTTCAGCACCTTGTGGATCCGCGCTCGGTGGTGCCGGAATCGATAATGCCGAGCTACGCGTTCCTGAAGGAAATACGGATTGAGGTGAAGGACTTCTCGACGCACCTGATCGCGAACAGCCGTGTGGGCGTGCCCTACTCCGACGACATGATCGCGAGCGCGAATGCCGATCTCATGGCGCAGGCAGATCCCAACATCGACACATCCGGTCTTGAAGCGCGGTATCCAAAGGCCAAGCTCGGTGACTTCGATGGCAATCCGCAACAGGTCAGCGAGATGGACGCGCTAGTCGCTTACCTTCAGATGCTTGGCACTCTGGTCGATTTCAAAAACTACGACGAAGCCGCCGGTTACCGATGAGGAGAACGGTGATGACCTACAACTTCATGCGGGAGTTTGCTGACACTTGGGGCCTGCTCGCTATGGCGCTGTTATTCGTCGGATGCATCACCTTTGCGCTCCGTCCCGGCAGCAGGACGCGAGCCGACGAAGCTGCTCAAATCCCTCTCAAGGTCGACTAATCATGAGCGGTGAGCACATTGACGAAGTCTCCGACGTCTCGACCACCGGCCATGAATGGGACGGGATCAAGGAGCTCAACAATCCGCTCCCGCGCTGGTGGGTGATCACCTTCTACGTCACCATAGTCTGGGCGATCGGCTACACCATCGCTTATCCCGCATGGCCTATGCTAAGCTCCGCCACCCGAGGCGTGCTCGTCTATTCGAGCCGCAACGATGTCAAGAATGAGCTGGCAGCGGCCGAGGTCGCCAAGGGCAAGTATGTTGCCGCCCTTCAGGCGAAGACTGTCTCCGAGATTGCCGCCGACGATGTTTTGCGCGGATTCGCTATCGCGGCCGGTGGCGCCGCCTTCAAGGTCAATTGCGTTCAGTGCCATGGCTCCGGCGCCCAGGGTTCGAAGGGCTTTCCCAACCTGAATGATGACGATTGGCTGTGGGGCGGCAAGGCCGAGCAGATCCAGCAGACAATCACGCACGGCATCCGCGTTGCCTCAGACCCCGACACGCGCCTGTCGGAAATGCCGCCCTTTGGTGACATCATTACGCCCGAGCAGATTACACAGGTCAGCGCTTATGTCTCGAGTCTCTCCGGCGCTGTTGGCGATCAAGCAATGGTCATACCCGGCGGCAATGTTTTCGCCGAGAATTGTGCCGCCTGTCATGGTGATAATGCAAAGGGAAACACGGAGCTTGGCGCACCCGACCTGACCGACGCGATCTGGCTCTACGGGGCGGGCGAGACGGCTATTGCCGCGCAGGTTCGTGCGCCAAAGCAAGGCGTCATGCCGGCCTGGGGTGGGCGTCTCGGCGAGGTCAAGGTCAAGGAACTTGCGGTCTATGTCCATTCGCTTGGCGGCGGAGAATAGGAACGGAAGCCTATTCTCGGCCTCCCCCTGCCAAGCGACGAGGCCCGGCGCGAGCCGGGCCTCGACACCATTCCGGCTGCGACCTGCATCAACACGGGGCGGACCGCCCACGGCGAGGCTGTTCGATGGGCGGCCCTGACATCGGCAGCGGGACTGGAGATGCTAAGTGCGTGATAAAACGCAGACAGAACCGCCCGAAGCAGAAGCGATCTACTCCCCCAACACCCGTGAGCCGCTTTATGCCCCACGCAAGAAGGTTTTCCCGAAGCGAATCTCGGGTAATTTCCGTCGCTTCAAATGGCTGGTGATGGCGATCACGCTGGCGATCTACTACCTGACGCCCTGGCTGCGCTGGGATCGAGGTCCGTTTGCTCCCGATCAGGCCGTGCTGATCGATCTTGCCAACCGCCGCTTCTATTCTTTCTTCATCGAGATTTGGCCGCAGGAATTCTTCTATGTGGCCGGCCTTCTCATGATGGCCGGCATCGGCCTTTTCCTAATCACATCCACAGTCGGCAGAGCCTGGTGCGGCTATACCTGTCCGCAGACCGTATGGGTCGATCTGTTTCTGGTTGTGGAGCGCGCGATCGAGGGAGATCGCAATGCCCGCATGAAACTTGACGCCGGACCGTGGACCGCGCGCAAGCTTGTGCTGCGTGGATCGAAACACGCGATCTGGCTGGCCATAGCGTCAGCGACCGGCGGCGCCTGGATCTTCTATTTCGCCGATGCGCCAATGCTGATTGGCGAGGTCTTCGTTGGCACCGCGGCGCCGGTCGCCTACATCACCATCGGCGTGCTGACGGCAACCACCTACACATTCGGCGGGCTGATGCGCGAGCAGGTCTGCACCTATATGTGCCCGTGGCCGCGCATTCAGGCGGCCATGCTCGATGAAAATTCGCTCACCGTGACCTACAATGACTGGCGCGGCGAACCTCGCTCGCGGCACGCCAAAAAGGTCCAGGCCGCGGGGCAGCCGGTCGGAGACTGCGTCGATTGCAATGCCTGTGTCGCCGTCTGCCCGATGGGGATCGACATTCGCGATGGCCAGCAGCTCGAATGCATCACTTGCGCGCTGTGCATCGATGCCTGCGATAGCGTCATGGACAAGCTCGGCAAGGAGCGCGGGCTGATCTCCTATGCGACGCTGTCCGATTACAACGCCAACATGGCGGCGGCGACCGCAGGCGGCGCTTGCTCGGTGAATCCGTCGCTGGTGCGGACAGACGGCAGCGCTTTCTCCGACAGGTTAGCCCATTTCCATGTCCGCAAGATCTTTCGACCGCGCACCTTCGTCTACATGAGTGCGTGGTCGGTGGTCGGTCTCGCCTTACTCTACTCGCTGCTGACGCGCGATCGGCTCGAGGTCAACGTTCTGCACGACCGCAATCCGCAGTTCGTCACGCTGTCCGATGGTTCGATCCGCAATGGTTACACCGTCAAGCTGCTCAACATGATCCCAGAGCCAAGAACGATTGTCGTCACCATGCAGGGCCTGGCCGATGCCGAGATGAGCGTCGTCGGGATCGACATGCCTGCGGATCGCTCCCTCTCCGTTCCTGTCGAACCGGACCGGCTGAAAATGCTGAAGGTTTTCGTCCGCCAGCCGGCGGAACAGATCAATGCCCAAGCGCAGACGTTCAAGTTCCGGGTCGAGGACAAGGCGAGCTTCGAGTCGGACGAATACACGGCCACGTTCAACGCACCGGAGATCGTTAGATGAGCGTCAATGCACGAAGGCCTCCCGAATTCACCGGCAGGCATATGTTGCGTATCATCCTTAGCTTTTTCGGCGTGATCGTTGGTGTGAACCTGACCATGGTAACACTCGCCAGCACAAGCTGGACCGGCCTCGTCGTCGAAAACACCTATGTCGCGAGCCAGCAGTTCAACCGGATGGCCGAGGAAGGGCGCGCGCAGGCCGCACTCGGCTGGACCGGCAAACTGACCATCGCACGGGGCGAGGTCCGCTACGGCCTCAGCGATGCCGCCGGCAAAGCGGTCCAGTTGCACGGCGTGAGGCTCCTGTTCCGTCATCCCGCTTACGAGGCCGAGGACAAAGCCGTCACGCTTGCGCTCGCCGCGGGCCAGGAATTTGCCGCCCAGCATACGCCAAGGGACGGCGTCTGGATCGTCCAAGTCGACGCCGATGCTGGTCTCGCAGAACCCTATCGCGACGTCAGTCGAATTATGATTTCCCATGGAGCGTTAAAATGAGCTGTTGTGCACCGGGCGCCGAAACGGCGCTGGATCTGGAAAGCAGCATATCCGTCCTGCCATCAAGCCAGGAGGTCAGGCTGGCGAGCCGCTCGCTTGGCGGCGATCTCCACCAAACCGATGTCTCGGTCCCGACGGTGCATTGCGCAGCCTGCATCCAGACCATCGAGAGGGCGCTTGGAAAACTCGATCGCGTCGAGGGTGTACGTGTCAACCTGTCCACGAAACGGGTTGCGATCCGGTGGCGGGGAAATGAGGTTCCACCGTTTGTCGCCGCGCTTGGACGGCTGGGATACGAAGCGCATTTGTTCGAACCCGAGACAGGGGAGAAGGACAAGACGCTATCGGAGCTGATCCGGGCCGTCGGGGTTGCCGGCTTTGCAGCGGGCAACATCATGCTGCTTTCGATGTCGGTCTGGTCCGGCGCTGAAGGTGCGACCCGCGACCTGTTCCATTGGGTCTCGGCACTGATTGCCATCCCCGCGCTCGCCTTCGCTGGTGGCATCTACTTCCGCTCGGCATGGAACGCATTGCGTCACGGCCGCATGAACATGGATGTGCCGATTGCGGTTGGTGTCTCGCTCGCCTACGCGATGAGCCTTTACGAAACCATCAACCATGGCGACTACGCTTACTTCGATGCATCGGTATCGCTACTGTTCTTCCTGCTGATCGGCCGCACGCTTGATCACGTGATGCGCGAGCGTGCCCGGACCGCGGTGAACGGCCTGTCACGGCTGGCGGCGCGCGGCGCCATGGTATTGCGCGACGCTGGCACGTGCGACTACCGACCGGTTGGCGAGATCGAACCAGGCATGCAGTTGCTGATCGCGGCCGGCGAAAGAGTCCCGGTCGACGGCAAGATCATTCGAGGCTCTTCGGATCTCGACTGTTCGCTGGTATCCGGTGAGAGCAGTCCCAGAACGGTGGCGCCAGGAGAAGCCGTCCAGGCCGGCATTCTCAATCTCACCGGCCCACTGACGGTCGAGGCGACAGCCGCCGCAAAAGACTCCTTCCTGGCCGAGATGGTCCGGCTGATGGAAGCCGCAGAGGGCGGTCGCGCGCATTATCGCAGGATCGCCGACCGCGTTTCAGCGCTCTATGCTCCAGTGGTCCATCTGACAGCCTTGGTGACGTTCCTTGGCTGGATGGCGGCGACCGGCGATTGGCACCAGGCTGTAACGATCGCCATCGCCGTTCTCATCATCACCTGCCCGTGTGCGCTCGGTCTCGCCGTGCCGATCGTGCAGGTGGTCGCTGCGCGGCGTCTGTTCGAAAGCGGCGTCATGGTCAAGGATGGCTCGGCTATGGAGCGTCTGGCGGCGATCGACACGGCGGTGTTCGACAAGACAGGAACGCTTACGCTCGGACAGCCCCGGCTCGTCAATGCGTCGTCCATCGATCCGGCCATGCTGGCCATCGCAGGCGACATGGCCGTGCATTCCCGCCATCCGTTCTCAAGGGCCATAGCCGGCTCTGCGGGCTTTGCCGGTCAGCCGAAGCTCGAGTCCGTCAGCGAGCACCCTGGTTTCGGGATCGAAGCCACCGCCGCTGGCAGCACCTGGCGACTTGGCCGGCGCGGCTGGGCCGGGTGGAAGGCCCGAACCGCCGGCGAACGCGGATACGGCGGAACGGTTCTGACCAAAGATGGGATCATTGTCGCGTCCTTTGTCTTCGAGGACGCGCTGCGTGCAGACGCCAGAGAGGCCATCGAGCAATTGAACAACGCCTGCATCTCCGTGGAAATGCTGTCTGGCGATACCGCAGCTGCCTGCGGCGAGGTCGCGGCGATGTTGGGCATCCATCACTTTGTTCCGGCGCTGCTTCCTTCGGGCAAGGTCGAGCATATCGAAACGCTGTCGAAGGACGGCCACAAGGTGCTGATGGTTGGCGACGGCCTTAACGACACCCCTGCGCTGGGCGCGGCACACGTCTCGATCGCTCCAGCCACGGCGGCCGATGTTGGCCGCAAAGCAGCGGATTTCGTGTTTCTGCGCGAAAGCCTTTCGGCAGTATCCCTTGCCCTCGACGTCTCGCGAAAGGCCGGACAACTGATCCGGCAAAACATCGCCATCGCGATTATCTACAACGCCATTGCCGTCCCGATCGCCATTTTGGGGCAGGTAACACCATTGATTGCGGCAATCGCGATGTCGGCCTCATCACTGCTTGTCATTGGCAATGCGTCGAGGCTGCAAGGTTTTGTGCCAGACGTGCCAAGGAGAACTGCTCCGCCTGATAGCCGCTCCCACACCGGCACTTTGACGCAATCCTCATGACAATCCTGGTCTATCTCATACCGGTGGCTCTGTTGTTGGGCGGGCTTGGACTGTCTGGCTTCCTGTGGGCCTTGAGGCGTGGTCAATACGAGGATCTCGACGGAGCCGCCGAGCGTATCCTCATTGACCGGGACGAGAGGCCGGAACGCTGATTCCGTCACCCGAGGGCCTGCGTCGCCCATTCCGCCATGCAAGCGGCCGATGCCACGAAGTACCTCCCACGGCCGCACGAGCGCTGGCGATGTACGTGTTCCAAGTGCAACGGAGCGGATAGACCGGCGGCGCGGGTTTGTCGTGTCTGGCTGACCCAGATCAGTGCTGTCTCCTCACCGATTGGCCGGGCGAGGCGGAAATGGGAAGGACGTTGATCACTGGCGTGCCATACGCTGTTCGTGGCGCAGGTTAGGTTTTCCAGGGTGGCAAGTCGCCTCCAGTCCGCGATTCACTTCGGTTACGCCGATCATGATGTCCGGAAGCAAAGCGAAGGCTTAGAAGGGTAGTCCGCTTGCTCAGGTCAGACGAATCCCATTTGTTGGGCGGTCTGGAACAAAGCGAGCAGCATGATCAGGCAGCCGACGAGCCGCAAAAGCGTCCGCTCGGCAATCGCCTTGAGCACCCATCCGGCAAGCGGAGCGGCGACTATGCCGCCCACGATCAGCCCCAGCACCGAGCTTGCATGTGTCGACAGCGCCCCCGCTTCCTGCCAGTGCCCACTGACGAGCGCGACGATGAAGGTGACGGACACCGCTAGCGTGATCAGGAACTCGGCCGCATTGACAGTGCCGATCACGTAGCGGGGGGGCGCGCCGGCGCCGAGCAATCCGGTCACGACCATCGGGCCCCATCCGCCGCCACCTGCAGCGTCGAGGAAGCCGCCGACAGTGCCCAGCGGCGCCACAAGACGGGTAGGAACCGGATTGCTGGGGATCTTGCGGAACGACCGGAGGAACAGCCAGAGCCCGATCACAGCGAGATAGGTCGTGACGTAGGGCTTCACCATGTCGCCGTCGAACGAGGTCAGCACGAAGGCGCCGAGGCAGCCGCCGAGAATGCCGAAAGGAGCAAGCCGCCAGAACAGCTTCCAGTCGATATTGCGGTGGTAGTGGTGCGCCGTGCCGGAAGCGGCAGTGGTGAACACTTCCGCCGCGTGTACCGCGGCGGAAGCCTGCGCCGGCGGAACACCGAAGGAGAGCAGCACGGTGGAGGAGATCGCGCCATAGGCCATGCCTAACGCGCCGTCAACCGCCTGGGCGAGGAAGCCGACAATGGCGAACAGAATGAAGTCAGTCATTGGTGTCCGCCGTGAACGTGCCGCCGTATCCGTATGTAGCCTTGTGGATGTGGCATCCGGCTTGGCTCCGCGTCAGAGAAAAGGGCGGCATCGCTGCCGCCCATCGAGATTGTTGAGGTGCGTGGACCTTAGAAATCCATACCGCCCATACCGCCCATACCGCCCATGCCACCCATGCCGCCGCCGGGCATGCCGGCAGGCATGCCGCCGCCAGCCGACTCCTTCTTCGGAGCCTCCGCGATCATGGCTTCGGTGGTGACCAGCAGGCCGGCGAC
>NZ_JBVVQT010000036.1:0-36741 GCF_055811595.1 Mesorhizobium sp. WSM4814 | reverse complement strand
CAACAGCGCTCCGGCCAGCACCCCTCTTCCGTCTTGGCGCTGCGCGCCAATCCACCTTCTCCCACAAGGGGAGAAGGAAGAAGGGCGGCGCCTGTCTTCTTTTGTCCGGGGCAACCATGATAGTCGTCTTGCAGCACTGAATCAGAATTGCGAGACCATGACCATTCCTACGCCGGCCGTTCAGGACCGATCCAGGCGCATCATCGCCATCGACGTCGCCCGCGGCTTCGCTTTGCTTGCCATGGCGAGCTACCATTTCACCTGGGATCTCGAATTCTTCGGCTACACCGATCCCGGCCTGACCGCCTTTGGCTGGTGGAAATTCTACGCGCGCTGCATCGCTTCGACCTTCCTGTTCCTGGTCGGCGTCAGCCTGTTCCTCGCCCATGGCAAGCAAATCCGCTGGAGCGGCTTCTGGAAACGCTTCGCCATGGTCGGCGGGGCGGCGCTCGCCATATCGGCCGCTACCAGGCTTGCCACCCCCGACAGTTTCATCTTCTTCGGCATCCTGCACGAGATCGCGCTCGCCAGCCTGCTCGGCCTGGCGTTTCTGCGGCTGCCGGCGCTGCTGACGCTGGTTGTCGCAGCTTTCGTCATCACCGCGCCGCTCTACCTCAGGTCCGAGATCTTCGATCATCCGGCCCTGTGGTGGGTCGGCCTGTCGGCAACCAACCCGCGCTCCAACGATTATGTCCCGCTGTTTCCATGGTTCGGCGCTGTGCTTGTCGGTATCGCGGCGGCAAAACTCGCCTTCGCCTCCGGCGTGCTGACGCGGCTGGCGGGCCTGACGCCCGGCCGCTGGACTAATCCGCTGGTCTTTATCGGCCGGCACAGCCTCGCCTTCTATCTGATCCACCAGCCGGTGCTGATCGGCTCGGTCTGGCTGATTTCGCAAGTCATGCCGGCAGCCGTCGAAACCAGGCAGGTCACCTTCCTGAAAGAGTGCCAGGCATCGTGCGAGCAATCGCGCGACACGGAGTTCTGCAGCAGCTATTGTGTCTGCATGCTCAATACGCTCGAGGGCGAGGCCACGCTTGATCGGCTCTACCGCAACGACCAGGCTGCGGAATGGAAGGCGCATCTCGACGAGCTCGCCGGCGCCTGCACCGCCAAGGCCGACGGCACTTTGATGGAGGGAGGAGCACAATGACCGACCATCAGCAGAAACCGGGCCAACAGAAACCGGGACAGCAAAAACCGGGGTTTATACCGTGGCCGCCGCTGATCTATGTCGCGGCCATCGCCGTCAGCATCGCGCTTGGCTTGCTTTATCCGCTGCCATGGATCGGCGGCCTTTTGGGCGACATCCTGTTCGCGGCCGGCTGGGTGGCATTGTTGGGCGTCGTCGCACTCTGGTTCACGGCGATCCGCATCATGATCCGGGCAAAGACGACGCTCCACCCGAACGCCGTGCCGGACCATCTGGTTACATCGGGCCCCTTCGCCGTCAGCCGCAATCCGATCTATCTGGCCAACACGCTGCTGATGATCGGCGTCGCCCTTATCTCGGGGAACGTATGGTTCCTGCCGCTGGCGATCATCGCCGCCTTCGCAACGCAGAAAATGGCGATCGAGGGCGAGGAAAAGGTTCTGGCAACGAAATTCGGCAAGAAATACCGGGATTACGCAAAAAGGGTGCGGCGCTGGATTTGAGGCGGCAACCGATCAGGTGTTGACGCCGAGTTCCACCAGCCGCTCGACGCAGGATTCCTCGGCCTGGTCCAGTTCAGCCAAGGTTTCTTCGAGGTCGCGGCGCTTCTGGCGCAGATCCTCGCGCTTTTCCTCGATGCGCTTGATCATCAGGTTGAGCTGACCGACCTCGCCGGGCGGCTCCTTGTACATCTGGATGATTTCGCGGATCTCGTTGATCGAAAAGCCGAGCCTCTTGCCACGCATGATCTGGCGGATCAGATGCCGGTCCGACGGGCGAAATAGCCGCGTGCGGCCGCGCCGCACCGGCTGCACCAGCCCCTCGTCCTCGTAGAAGCGCAGCGTCCGCGTCGAAACGTCGAATTCGCGGGTCAGTTCGGTTATCGAATAATATTCCCGCATCATCACTCCAAATTCCCGGCCGCGCTGCGGGTTCCAACCATGCGGCCTCGCTATCCGCACGCGTTTCAGAATCGGCCGGAGGCTGTTCCAAAATCTCGCATGGCATTTACGTAAAAGTCAATTGAGTAGGCGTCGCTCACACGCCGAACCACCATGTGGCGAGGCCGAGAAAGGCAAAGAAGCCGACGACGTCGGTGACCGTCGTGACGAAAACCGCCGAAGCCACGGCCGGGTCGATCTTGAACCGGTCGAGCAGCAGCGGGATCAGGATGCCGGCAAGTGCCGCCACGAACATGTTGATGATCATCGCCGCGGCGATGATGCCGCCCAGGTTGGGATCGCGGAACCAGGCGGCCGCGACGATGCCGATCAGGATGGCGAAGATGATGCCGTTGATGAAGCCCACCCCCATCTCGCGGCGGATGATGCGGCCGGCATTGTAGATGTCGAGGTCCCTGGTCGCCAGCGCCCGCACCGTGACCGTCATGGTTTGCGAGCCGGCATTGCCGCCCATGCCTGCCACGATCGGCATCAGCACGGCCAGCGCCACGATGTGCTCGATCGTGCGGTCGAACAGGCCGATCACCGAGGCCGCCAGGAACGCTGTCAAAAGGTTGACGAGCAGCCACGGAACGCGCGAGCGCGAGGTCGAAAGGATGCTGTCCGACAATTCTTCGTCGCCGACACCACCCATGCGCAGCAGATCCTCCTCGGCTTCCTGCTGGATGACGTCGACCACGTCGTCGATGGTCAGCACGCCGACCAGCCGCTCGTTCTCGTCGACGACGGCAGCGGAGAGAAGGTCGTATTGTTCGAACTCGCGCGCCGCCTCCTCCTGGTCCATCGTCGCCGGAATGGCGTGCCTGGTCTCATGCATCACCTCTTCGACCTTGATCGAGCGCTTGGTGCGCAGGATCTGGTCGAGGTCGATGGCGCCGAGCAGCTTGAAGCTCGGATCGATGACGAAAATCTGGCTGAAGCGGTCGGGAAGGTTGTTGTCCTCGCGCATGTAGTCGATGGTCTGGCCGATCGTCCAGAATGGCGGCACCGCGACGAACTCGGTCTGCATGCGGCGACCGGCGGTCTCTTCGGGATAGTCGAGCGAGCGGCGCAGCCTGATCCGCTCGGTGAACGGCAATTGCGACAGGATCTCGTCCTGGTCTTCCTTTTCGAGATCCTCGAGAATGTAGACCGCGTCGTCAGAATCGAGGTCCTGCACACCCTGGGCAATCTGGGCGTTGGGCAGGCTGTCGACAATGTCGCGGCGGATAGCCTCGTCGACCTCGGTCAGCGCGGAAAAATCGAAGTCGGCGCCCAACAATTCGACCAGCGCGCGGCGCTGTTCTGGATGAAGCGCCTCGATCAGGTCGCCGAGTTCCGATTGGTGCAGGTCGTCGACTTCACGCTTCAGCGTCAGCGTGTCGCGATCGGCGATCGCGGCGCCGATCTGGGCAAGGAACGACGACAGAATGGCGCCGTCCTCGCCATAGATGTCGGCGCTGTCCTCAGCAGTCCTGGCGCCGGTCGTCTGTTCGTCCTGGCCTTCCACCAGCGCCTCCCGCCATCAGAATTCCGGAAAAGCTGCGTGTTAGGTCTAGCGCATGACCATGGAAATCGGAATCGATTTCCAGAAAGGATCATGAGCAGCGTCAAATTGCTACAGCGTCCGTCAGATTTCGAAGTCGATGTCCGCGGGCGCAATCATCGACCAATCGCACAATGTCTTGTCCGGCTCCCATCATCGTCACGCCGAGGCTCCTCGGTATGTTCCCTATCGGCGTCTCTGGGAGGCTACCATTGCGGGCGGAGTCAATATTCTCACCGACGTGCCACCAGCCTGGCGGCCGCCCGACGCTTTCGACATTTGCGGATGGCGGCTGGAAACCTTATATAATCCAACTTGTGCATGCTGCGGCGTGCGCAGATCAATCGTAGAGAAGGATACAGATGCCGGACTCGGATGCGGCGATACCTCGAATTGCTCTCATTTCAACCCACGGCTACGTAGCAGCCAACCCGCCCCTGGGCGCGGCCGATACCGGCGGACAGGTGGTCTATGTCTTGGAACTTGCCAAAAAGCTGGCCCAGTTGGGTTATGCCGTCGATATCTGGACGCGACGATTTGAAGACCAGCCTCCTGTCGATGACGTGGCCGACGGGGTTCGCGTCCTGCGTGTCGCCTGTGGCGGACCCGATTTTATTCCGAAGGAATATCTCCACCGCCACCTTCTCGAGTGGTGTGAAAACGCGCTGCGCCTGATTCGCCGGGAAAACCTCTCCTACGACTTCATCAACTCTCACTACTGGGATGCGGGCGTGGCGGGGCAGCGACTGTCGGAAGCGCTCACTGTCCCGCACATCCATACGCCGCATTCGCTTGGCATCTGGAAGCAGCGCCAGATGAAGACGGACTACCCTGACAAGGCCGATACATTCGAGGCCGAGTTCAATTTCAGCGAGCGCATCAAGCACGAGACGATCATCTATCGAAGCTGCGCCATGGTGATCGCAACAACGCCGCCGCAGGTCGACATGCTGGTCGAGGACTACAGCCTCGAGCGCGACCGCGTGCACATGATCCCGCCCGGTTACGACGACAACCGGTTCTTCCCGGTCAGCGAGGCGTCTCGCCGGTTGATCCGCCATCGGCTCGGCTTCGAAGGGCGAACGGTCCTGGCGCTCGGCCGGCTCGCCACCAACAAGGGCTACGACCTGCTGATCGATGCGTTTTCAGTGGTGGCGCCGCGTGTGCCGGATGCGGTCCTGAGGCTCGCTGTCGGCGGCGAGAACATGGACGAGCAGGAACAGAAGATCCTCAACCAGCTCAAGCAACAGGTCGAACAGCTAGGCTTGCAGGATCGTGTCGTCTTCTCCGGCTATGTTGCCGACGAGGACCTGGCCGACACCTATCGGGCGGCGGACATGTTCGTCCTGTCGAGCCGCTACGAGCCGTTCGGCATGACCGCGATCGAGGCAATGGCCTGCGGAACGCCGACCGTGGTTACGATCCATGGTGGCCTCTATCGCGGGATCAGCTATGGCCGGCACGCGCTTTTTGGCGATCCGTTCGACAAGGAAGATCTCGGCATCACCATCGTCAAGCCGATGAAGCACCAGCGCCTCTACGGCCGCCTGGGCCGCATGGGCGCGCACAAGGCGCGCAGCCTGTTCACCTGGACCGGCATCGCCCAGCAGCTGGTCAGCCTTGTCGAAGGCCGCCCGGTGCTGAAGGCGGTCGACGATCATGACTGGGACGAGCCGTGGAACGACGGCGATTGAAACCGATCGCGCTTTTGTCGAGTGATCTCGACGGGACCCTGGCGGGCGACGCGCCGGCGACGTCACGCTTTCGGTTGAAATGGGAGGCGCTCGATCCCGAGCACCGGCCGGTTCTCGTCTACAACAGCGGTCGCCTGGCCGACGACATCTTGAACTTCGTCGACGAAGTCGGCCTGCCAGCGCCGGACTATGTGATCGGCGGTGTCGGCACGATGCTCGCCGGTCCGCGGCACACCTCTGTTCTCGGGCATTTTGCCCAAAGGTTTTCGGAAGGCTGGTCGCTTGAAAAGGTCGATGCGGTGCTCGGGTCGCTCAAAGACACCGTCCGCCAGCCCGACGGCTATCAGCACGCCTTCAAATCGAGCTGGTACCTGCTCGACGCAAGTCCCGAAACCCTTGCCAGCATCGAGCGCGCTTTGGCCGAGGCCGGCCTGTCGGTGACGATGGTCTATTCGAGCGGACGCGATCTCGACATCCTGCCGCGCTCAGCAGACAAGGGCCAGGCGCTGGCCTGGCTGTGCAATGAGCTCGGCATCGGCCTGGATGAGGTGGTCGTCGCCGGCGATACCAACAACGACCGCAGCATGTTCGAGCTGCCCGGTGCGCGCGGGATTGTCGTTGCCAATGCGCTTCCCGAACTGCTTGACATGGCGCGGGCCAACCCGCTGATCTACAGCGCCAAGGAACAGTTCGCCCTTGGCGTCGTCGAAGGCCTCGTTCATTGGTCGGTGTTTGCGGACGCCCGATCCTGAACTGGAAATATTCATCTCCTTGTCACGGTTTGAGCGCCCATACCGTCGCGTGTAGTACGGCGCCCGTTTCGGCGATGAGACGTGCCGATTGCACCGGCTCAAAACCGCTGATCCGCTTCGTGCCAGCCCAACGACCGCGATCCGCAAAAACCTCGATCGACCCGTAGTCGAGGAATATCCGCAGCCGTTTTGGACGGGCTCCCTTGGCAATATAGTGAGGGGATTCCACTGCGTCGTCTCCATGACGAATGGCAAGTCCCTCGTCGTCGACGACAACCTCGAGCCGGACAGTTGGATGTTGCAGCTTCAAGTGGAAATGGGCACCGGGCTTATCCAGCTCGAACAGGATTTCGACGGCGCCGTTGATAAAGCTTACCTGCTCTCCGGCTGCGAGGCGTGTCCGGTCCAGAATATGGCTCCGCAGGCTCTCGGCAGCGCCGATGGGCGGGGTGTGCAACTCGCCTGCAGACAGATGGATATTGCGAGGCAACGTCATGGCTGTGGGGAAATCGATTGCCGGCCCGGTGTCGGCCCAGTTGGCAAGCCAGCCTATGCCGACAATGGCATCGCCGTCGGCGAAGGCCTGGAAGGCGTAATTATCCGTCCCGAAGTCCAGTTCCTGTTCGAATTCCTTGGCAAAGGTCCGACCATCGAACCAACCGACAATGGCCATTGTCAGGTTCTTGCGCCGGGTCGACCGGTCCTCACTGTTCATCAACCCGAGAATCAGAACCCAGCGCGTCGCTGGATCGGTCGCAGGCCCGTCGAGCGGCAGCAGACAGGGACATTCGATCGCCGTCGTCCGATAGTGTTTCTCGACCAGAAGCTTGCCGACATACGTCCATCCGGTGGCTGCCGTATGGTCAAGGGTTTCGTAGAGCAGGACAACGCCGCCTTCATCGCTCTGGCTGCCCAGCAGCATTTTCCAAAGGCCATCCGGTCCCCTAAAGACGTAGGGGTCCCGAAAATCCGCTGTCAATCCCTGGTCAAGCGGGCGGTATGGCAGGATGACGTGCGCGTCTCCCGCCATGATGAGGTCGCTGGAAGTGGCCGTGAGTTGGATCTGCTGTTCCGGGATACGGTCCTGTACCTGCTCGGTGAAAAAGACGCGAATGCCCGGGCCATCGGCAAGCGGGATGGCCGAGCCGGAATAGGCGCCGCCCCGTTTGTCGGGCCTGGCGGTGAGATCTTCCGACGGAAACAGGAAGATGGGCATGTGACGCCACCGCAAATAATCCGAAGAGACGGCGTGCCCCCAATGCATCGTGTTCCAGCGAAGGCCATGCGAATAATGCTGATAGAACAGATGTGGGCGGCCTCCAAACCGGCCAAATCCGTTCGGATCGTTCATCCAGCCGAACGGCGGACGAAAATGATAGCTGTCGGGGATGTTCGGTGGGGCATTTCCCGGATTGGTGTGGAGAACTGTAATGCCCGTCTCCAGCACGTCGGCCAATGCGAACCAGTAGGCAACCGAAACCGAGGTCTGATCCGCATCGTAATCCAGTTCGACACTGCCGCCGCCGAAGACGTGAAAAATTCTGAATTCATGCTCTTCGGCGTTGATAACGCTCACCTCGCCGAACTTGCCGCGAACGTTGGAAAACGACAGCGAGCCTGGAACGTCCGGCCTGGTCGCCTTGAGCCAGATATGGAAGGTGGCGTTGACCGGCAGATCGGCATGCAGGCTTCGAATGGTGTTCCCGGCCGCAATCCTTACCTGGCTGTCACTCATAAATAGGGCTCCGTTGCGTGCGGCTTTCCCAGGCAAAACCGGATGCTCGACCTGGAATGCATTGCAGAAGGTTAAGGCTGGATTTTGACTTTGGCAAAGTCATTCCCCAGGATCGACAGTCCTTGAGGTCAATCGCCGCACGGATCACCGCCTGCAACTGCTGAACTCGCGGCGTAAGAAGGTTGACGGCTCGCAGAGCATGATTGCATTGTCCGACGGCGTAACACCTTCTCTTTTCCGCAGGTTTCGACCCGCGGCGCAATCCCGTGCAGCCATTGTCCAGATCGGCCAACCAGTTGTCCGCATACGATGGAACGACGAACGGGACCCCGCCCGTCCGGACCGACTGCCGGGTTGGATCGGACCGTCGGTCCTGCGCTATGATTGAAAGCTGGATTTAGGAGGAGCTCATGGCCATCGGCGCTGACACCAAAGGCGTCTACACCATTGCCCCGACGCCGTTCGAGGCGGATGGCAAGATCGACTGGGAATCGCTTGATTCGATGGTCGATTTCTACGAGCGCTGCGGCGTCGATGGGATGACAATCCTCGGCATCATGGGTGAGGCCCCAAAACTCGACGCCGGCGAATCGCTCGAGATCGTCAAACGTATAGTGGCGCGCACCAGGCTGCCGGTGATCGTCGGCGTCTCCGCCCCTGGCTTCGCCGCCATGCGCAACCTTGCGCGCGCCGCGATGGAGATTGGCGCCCAGGGGGTGATGATCGCGCCGCCGCCGGCGCTGCGCACCGACGACCAGATCGTCACCTATTTCCGCAACGCATCCGAAGCCGTCGGCGAGGATGTTCCTTTCGTCCTGCAGGACTATCCGCTGACCCTGACGGTCGTCATGACGCCGGCCGTCATCCGCCGCATCGTCACCGACAACCCGGCCTGCTTCATGCTCAAGCACGAGGATTGGCCGGGCCTGGAGAAGATTAGCGCGCTGCGCGGCTTCCAGAAGGACGGCTCGCTGCGGCCGCTGTCCATCCTCACCGGCAATGGCGGCCTCTTTCTCGATTTCGAGATGGAGCGCGGTGCCGACGGCGCGATGACCGGCTACGCCTTCCCCGACATGCTGGTCGACATGGTGAAACTGTCCGCCGCCGGCGAGCGCGACAAGGCGCACGATCTTTTCGACGCCCACCTGCCCTATCTGCGCTATGAGCAGCAACCCGGCGTGGGACTTGCGGTACGCAAATATGTGATGATGAAGCGCGGCGCCATCGCGTCGGACGCCCAGCGCAAGCCGGGGAGTGCATTGTCGGCGGCGGCCAGACAAGAGGTCGACTATTTGCTCATGCGGCTGGAAAGTCGCGTCCGCAAACAAGCCTTGAGATAATGCACTAGCGGGCTATTTTGCCGCGCAATCACATCAATATACAGCCGCTTGCGGGGAAAGCGCATTTTTCGCCGAGCATTCCCACGTGTCCGTTTCGCGGCACGGTTCGGTCTTTGAAGCAGCTGGCATATGATGGCGGGTCAAACCACGCGGTCAGGGCGCGGCATTCCGCATCCAAACAGCAACGGGTTCGCGCAGTGTTCAGTTTGCACAAACAGTCTTGGAAGGACTGCAGGGAAACAAAAAACGCACAATAAAAATAATAGCTTATTGGATAAAGCTGGTGCGGTCGAGAAGACTCGAACTTCCACGGGTTGCCCCACAGCGACCTCAACGCTGCGCGTCTACCAATTCCGCCACGACCGCACGTGGTAGGAGCCGGAACGAACCGGCTCGCGGCGTGTAGCAAATCGTTTCCAGCGAAACAAGGGCGCGTCGCGCAATAATTGCCCGGGCTTCGGCATAACCCTCCAAAGAGCTGAAACGCGCTCGCAACTGGACGTTTCAGCCGATTGCCGCCATATGTGAGGCGACACGAGACACACCATGACAGAACGCAGCCAGATCGCCACGTCGTTCCTGCCCCTGCCCGGTTCGGCGCCGGTCGAATGGCGGATCGAACCCGGCCTCACCGCCTATCCGGATGCGCTCGCCGTGATGGAGGCGCGTGCCGAAGCGATCAGAAGCGGCGGCGCCGGCGAGATGGTCTGGCTGGTAGAGCATCCGCCACTCTACACCGCCGGCACCAGCGCCCGCATCGAGGACCTGATCGAGCCCGACCGTTTCCCGGTGTTCGCAGCTGGGCGCGGCGGCGAATACACCTATCATGGGCCGGGCCAGCGGGTCGCTTATGTGATGCTCGACCTGAAGCGGCGGCGCGAGGATGTCCGCGCCTTCGTCGCGGCACTTGAACAATGGATCATCGGCACGCTCGCCGCCTTCAACGTGCGCGGCGAACGGCGCGAGAACCGTGTCGGCGTCTGGGTGGTCCGGCCGGATCGCCCCGCCCGGCCCGACGGATCGCTCGCCGAGGACAAGATCGCCGCCATCGGCATCAGGCTGAGGCGCTGGGTGAGCTTTCACGGTATCGCCATCAATGTCGAGCCGGATCTCGCCCACTTCAGCGGCATAGTGCCGTGCGGCGTGCAGGACCACGGTGTCACCAGCCTCGTCGATCTCGGCCTTCCCATAACGATGGCCGATCTCGACCTCGCGCTGAAATCCGCCTTCGAGGATGTCTTCGGACCCACCGCAGCTCTGCTTGTCGAAACGGCCCGCAAGGCCGGCTGACAAGGCGGCGCAGAACCGCAGAGCTCCGACGCAGCCCCTCACCCGTGAAGAACGGGCGCGCTGCCTCACATCGCTCCGATCCAGATCGCCATGGAAATGAGAAACGTGCTCATGCACACCAGTGACACGACATCCTGAACAAGACCGGTCATAACGCTCTCCTGTTTTCAGTATGTTCGTATTTTGTTCTGATTTTGTTCGAATGTCAACGGCCTCAGTCAGAGCGTGTCGCGAAATTCGGGCGCTCAGTTCGGCACGGTTAAGGAAAGGTTGAGATCGGATTTCACTGTTTCCGCGCTGGCTGCGCGTGGGGAGATGCAGCCAGACAGCACACCTAGAGCGGAACAACCTTGCCGTCGGCCAGCGTGACGCGACGGTCCATGCGCGAGGCAAGCTCGTGATTATGGGTGGCGATCAGCGCCGCCAGGCCCGACTGCCGGACCAGCGCCCCCAGTGCCTCGAACACATAGGAGGCGGTGACCGGGTCGAGGTTGCCGGTCGGCTCGTCGGCCAGCAGCACCAGCGGCGCATTGGCGACGGCGCGCGCGATGGCGACGCGCTGTTGCTCGCCGCCGGACAGTTCTGACGGCCGGTGCTGCGCGCGCTTGCCGATCTGCATGTAATCGAGCAGTTGCGCCGACCGCTCGGCAGCCTCCTTGCGCGTCAGCCCTTTTATCAGTTGCGGCATCATGATGTTTTCCAGCGCCGTGAACTCGGGCAGCAGGTGATGGAACTGGTAGACGAAGCCGACATCGTTGCGGCGGATCGCCGTTCGCTCGTCGTCGGAAAGCCGCCCGCAGGCGCGGCCGGCCAGAATGACATCGCCGGCGTCCGGCCGCTCCAGCAGTCCGGCGGTGTGCAACAGCGTCGATTTGCCGGTGCCCGAAGGCGCCACCAGCGCCACGATCTCACCGCGCTTCAACGAAAAATCGGCGCCGTTGAGGATGGTCAGCTTGCGCGGCCCCTGGACATAATGCCGCTCGACGCTCTTCAGCTCGATAATGGCATCGGCCATCATTCGTACCTCAGCGCTTCGACCGGATCGAGCCTGGCCGCGCGCCATGCCGGAAACAGCGTCGCCAGGAACGACAGCACCAGCGCCATCAGCACCACCGAGATCGTCTCGCTGGCGTCCATGCGGGCAGGCAACTGGCTCAGGAAATAGAGCTCGGGATTGAACAGCCTTTCGCCGGCGAGCCAGGAGAAGAACTGGCGAATGCGCTCGACGTTCAGGCAGATGACGACGCCGAGGAGGACGCCGGCGAGGGTGCCCACCACGCCGATCGCCGCCCCCGTCATCAGGAAGATGCGCAGGATCGCGCCGCGCGTGGCGCCCATGGTGCGCAGGATGGCGATATCGTGGCCCTTGTCCTTGACCAGCATGATCAGCCCCGAAATGATGTTGAGCGCCGCAACCAGCACGATCAGCGTCAGGATCATGAACATGACGTTGCGCTCCACTTGCAGCGCATCGAAGAATGTCCGGTTTCGTTCTCGCCAGTCGACCATGGTTATCGGCCGCTGCGATGCCTCCTCGACCTTCGGCTTCAGCGCGTCGACATTGTCGGGATTGTCGACATAGATCTCGATCGCCTGGGCCCGGCCATCCATGTTGAAATAGAGCTGCGCTTCCGAAAACGGCATGTAGACGATGGAGCTGTCATATTCCGACATGCCGACCTCGAAGATCGCCGTGATCGGGTAGCCCTTCATGCGCGGTGTCGTGCCGAGCGGCGTGACATCGCCGTCGGGGGCGATAAGCGTGATGGTGTCGCCGAGCACAAGACCGAGATTGTCGGCCATGCGGCTGCCGATGGCGACGCCCTCGCCTGTGTCGAAGCCGGCGATCGAGCCCTGCTGGATATTGTTGGCGACGATTGAAATCTTGCCCAGGTCCTCGCCGCGTATGCCGCGCACCAGCGCCCCCGACCCGCCGCCGACATTGCCTTGCGCCAGCACCTGGCCGTCGATCAGCGGAATGGCGTATTGGACGCCGGGCACGCCGTTGATGCGGCCGGCGATCTGCGCATAGTCCTCCAGCGGCATGTCGAGCGGCTGCACGATCAGATGGCCGTTGACGCCGAGGATGCGCGTCAGAAGCTCGGCGCGAAAGCCGTTCATGACAGCCATCACGACGATCAGCGTGGCGACGCCCAGCATGATGCCAAGGAACGAGATCGAGGCAATGACGGAGATCACCGTCTCCTTGCGGCGCGAGCGCAGATAGCGCCACGCGACCATGCGTTCAAACACGGAAAAAGCTCCGGCGGCCATGGGTTTAGCTGCTGCCGCTCCACTCATCCGGCAAAACCGAAGCGTTTCTTCACGTCTTCGATCGGCAGCGTCTCACGCTCGCCGTTCCTGCGGTTTTTGATCTCGACCTCGCCGGCGGCCACGCCGCGCGGCCCGACGATCACCTGCCACGGCAGTCCGATCAGGTCGGCTGTGGCGAACTTGCCGCCCGGCCGCTGATCGGTGTCGTCGTAAAGCACGTCCTTGCCGACGGCGACAAACGCTGCATAGAGTTCATCGCAGATGCGGTCGCAGTCGGCGTCGCCGGCTTTCATATTGATCAGGCCGATGTCGAAAGGCGCCACCGCCTCCGGCCAGATGATGCCGTTGTCGTCGTGGCTGGCCTCGATGATCGCCGCGACCAGCCGCGTCGGGCCGATGCCGTAGGAACCTCCGGAAGCAAAATGATCCTTGCCGTCGGGCCCGGTCACCTTGGCGCCCATCGGCTTCGAATATTTGTCGCCGAAATGGAAGATGTGGCCGACCTCGATGCCGCGCGCCGAGACCCGGTCGCTTGTCGCGACCTTCTCCCACGCCGCCTCGTCGTGCATCTCGTCGGTCGCCGCATAGGGCGTCGTCCATTTCTTGACGATGTCGCTGATCTCGGCATCGTTGGAGAAGTCCGTGTCCGCCCCCGGCACATCAAGTGCGAGATAGTCGCGATGGCAATAGACCTGGCTCTCGCCGGTTTCGGCCAGGATGATGAATTCGTGGCTGAGGTCGCCGCCGATCGGCCCGGTATCGGCACGCATCGGGATTGCCTGCAGCCCCATGCGCGTGAACGTCCTGAGATAGGACACGAACATCCTGTTATAGGCCGCCCTGGCGCTTTCGAAGTCGAGATCGAAGGAATAGGCGTCCTTCATCAGGAACTCTCTGCTGCGCATGACGCCGAAGCGCGGCCGCACCTCGTCGCGGAACTTCCACTGGATGTGATAGAGATTGAGCGGCAGATCCTTGTAGGACTTCACATAGGCGCGAAAAATCTCGGTGACCACCTCCTCGTTGGTCGGCCCATAGAGCATGTCCCGATCCTGCCGGTCCTTGATGCGCAGCATCTCCTTGCCATAGTCGTCATAGCGGCCGCTTTCGCGCCACAGCTCGGCCGACTGGATGGTCGGCATCAGGATCTCGAGCGCGCCGGCCCGGTCCTGCTCCTCGCGAACGATCCGGCAGACCTTGTCCAGCACCCTCTTGCCTAGCGGCAGCCAGGAAAAACTGCCTTGCCCCTGCTGGCGGATCATGCCGGCGCGCAGCATCAGCCGGTGCGAGACGATTTCAGCCTCGCGCGGATTTTCTTTGAGGATAGGCAGGAAATAGCGCGACAAACGCATGGACCGGTCCGTGAGAGAGAGGATTGCCGCACCGGAATCGGCGCAGCGCAGGCTTGCTTGCCCCGGCTTCATAGCCATTTCATGACGGAATGGAAACCCGCCCCCCCAAGCCAACTGGCAGCCAACTGGGCGCCCGACGGGGCGTCGCAAAGGCGCCGCAGTGCCGCGTTCGCCTTACTGGTCGTTTCGCAAGCAACGCCTGCCATACTATTGTGCAGTGCAGCACGAGATAGCTTATTTCGGGGCAAAATTCTGCGTGACATTTTCACCCGGCTTGGTCTAATGTGCGCCGATAAACGAGAGGGCGGAAAGAAATCTGCTCTCCTACGCGGTCAAAGTCTTGGGAGGATGCGATCTAGGCGCGGTTACTCGCTGCCGCCGGATACCGGAAACAGATCGGACGCGTTTAAATTGCAAGGCCTCGTGCCTTGCATTTTTTTTGTGCAATCATTTGGTTAGCACGACAAATTGCTAAACCACTTTATTCGGAACCTGCATCGGTTTCCAGCCCGGATTGGTGCTCGCATGCAAGATGTGGCCAGCCGTACCCGGCGGTCTAGTTTTCGGGACTCCGGCTGAAATCCGGCACGATGTGCGGGATGTCGTCGATGCCGAGGCCGAGCCCCCGCGTCATGCCATAAAAGATGCCAAGCAGAACCAGCGTGACGATCGTCGTCCGCAGCACCGCGCGCAGCATATGCGGTCCGCGCGGCGCGCTGGATACCGTGCCCAGCGTCACGTCCTCATCCTCGTCCTGCGTCCTCAGGCTGAACGGCAGGATGGCGAACAGCACCACCCACCATGTGATGAAGAACAGGGCGAGAAATGAAACCCAGCTCATGCTTGCTCCAGTTCGACCAGCGTGCCGAAGAAATCCTTGGGATGCAGGAACAGCACCGGCTTGCCATGCGCGCCGGTCTTCGGGTTGCCGTCGCCGAGGACACGGGCGCCGCTGGCCTTGAGGTGATCTCGCGCGGCAAGAATGTCGTCGACCTCATAGCACAGATGATGCATGCCGCCCGATGGGTTCTTCTCGAGGAATGCCGCGATCGGCGAACCCTCACCAAGCGGCTCCAGCAATTCGATCTTGGTATTGCCGACATCGACGAACACCACCGTCACGCCATGCTCCGGCAGCGCCTGCGGCGCGGTCACCCGGGCGCCGAGCGTGTCGCGATAAGCCGCTGTGGCCGCAGCCAGATCCGGCACGGCAAGCGCGACATGGTTCAGGCGTCCAAGCATTGGTTTTCCTCAGGGCAGTAAGGCAATATGGGAGTAGGGAAAAACGACTTTCTCCCCTACTGCCGTACTGCCCTACTCCCCTATTCCCTTACCTTGTGACGAACACCGTCACCAGCGGCTTCTTGCCCCAGGCTTCATTGGCGGCGCCACGGACGGCGCGGCGCACTGCCTCCTGCACGAGGTCGAGATCTCTTCGGCGCTGACGGGGGATGGAGTCCACGGCGCCGATTGCCGCATCGATCATCAGGTCCTCCAGGCTCTCGCCGCGGCCATCGGCCTCGGCGACGCCGATGGCGACCAGATCGGGATCGCCGGCGAGCTCATATTTGTCGTCGAGCACGACATTGACCGCGACATGGCCGGCGAAAGACAGCTTGCGCCGGTCGCGAATGCCCATCGCCTGGTCGGTGCCGATCAGCCTGCCGTCCTTGTAGATGCGGCCGAACGGCACCTGGTCGATGATCGCCGCCGCACCGGGATAGAGCCGCAGCATGTCGCCGTTGCGCACCTGCGCCACCTGGCCGATGCCGGACACCGACATCAGCGATCCCTGCGCCACCAGATGCGCCGCCTCGCCATGCACGGGAACGCCGATCTGCGGCCGCACCCATTCATACATCTTGCGCAGCTCGCTGCGGCGCGGATGGCCCGAGACATGCACCAGCGCATCACCGTCCTCGATGATCTTGATACCGAGATCGATCAGACGGTTCTTGATCTCAAGGATACCCTTCTCGTTGCCGGGAATGGTACGCGAGGAAAACACCACCGTATCGCCTGCCGTCAGCGACACCGATTTCATCTCCTCGCGCGACAGTTTCGCCAGCGCCGCAAGCGGCTCGCCCTGGCTGCCGGTGCAGATGATGACGAGGTTTTCGCGCGGGATGAAGCCAAAGTCCTCCTCGGCGATGAATTCGGGCAGCCCATCCATGTAGCCGAGTTCGCCGGCAACATCGATGACCCGCTTCAGCGAGCGGCCGAGCACCAGGCACTGCCGGCCGGCATCGCGTGCCGCCTTGGCAATGGAGACGATGCGTCCGACATTGGAGGAAAAGGTGGTGACCGCAACGCGGCCCTTGGCGCTCTGGATGACGCCCTTGAGGCCCTCGCCAACCGCGACTTCCGACGGCGACACCCCTTCCCGCAGCGCATTGGTGGAATCGCAGATCAACGCCAGCACGCCCTTGTCGCCATAGGCGCGAAAGCGCGCCTCGTCGGTCAGCGGACCGATCGTCGGCGCCGGATCGATCTTCCAATCACCGGTGTGGATGACGGTGCCGGCCGGCGAGGTGATCGCCAGCGACATCGGCTCGGGGATCGAATGCGCGACCGGGATGGCCTCGATCTCGAACGGGCCGACGCTGAACTTTTCACCGGCGCGGTAGATCGTCACCGGGATCTTTGGTGCGCCCTGCTCGCCCTGCCGCTTGGCTTCCAGCAATCCAGCGCCGAACGGCGTCATCCAGACCGGCGCCTTGAGCTTCGGCCATGTGTCGAGCAGCGCGCCGTAGTGGTCCTCATGCGCGTGCGTGATGACGATGCCACGCAGATTGGCGATGTTCTCCTCGATGAAGCGCGTGTCAGGCAGCACCAGGTCGACGCCAGGCAGGCTGGCATCGGGAAAGGTCACGCCGACATCGACGACGATCCAGTCGCGCGCATTGGCCGGCCCGTAGCCATAGAGGGCGAAGTTCATGCCGATCTCGCCGACGCCGCCAAGCGGCACGAAGACGAGTTCGGCGTTTTCCGCTGTCGCCATGATCATTCCTTTCCTGGCCGGTCAACCCAAGCCCGTCAAACTCTGGGGCCAGTCAAACCTGAGCCCGTAAAAAACTTGGCCTGTCAAAACCTTGGCCTGCCAAACCTGGGTGGCCTGTCAAACCTGGGCCGACGCGACCGCACCGAAATGCACGTCGCCGGCGGCGATCGTCAGAACCGAACCCTCATCGTCGCGGATCACGAAACGGCAGTCCTCGTCAATGGTCTCGAACGTGCCGCGCACCACATTACCGTCAATTCTGACAGCAACCTGCCCGCCAAGCCCTGCCGCACGCGCCAGCCAGCGCCGCCTGACGGCGGCCAGCCCGCGCCCATCGTTCCACAGCCGCGCATTCTCGCTCCAGGCATCCGACAGCGCCAGAAACAATGTCTCGGCATCGCAAGCAGCGCCCAGCGCGCTAAGCGATGTCGCGGGATAAGGCAAATCCTTGGGGTATGCCACAACATTGACACCGATGCCGACCGCCACCGCAAAGCGATCGCCTTCGAGTATCGCCGATTCCAGCAGGATGCCGGCAAGCTTGGCGCCGGAGGCAAGCACATCGTTCGGCCATTTCAGCTCGAAACGGTTTTTTCCATCGCTGCCGCCGTCGAGGCCGATTGCGATCCTGCCCTTCGGCACGACGGCGTCGAGCGCATCGGCCAGCGCCAGCCCGGCGACGAAGCCGAGCGTCGCGGCCAGGCGAAGCTCGGCATTGGTGACCACCAGCAGCGTCGCCGCCAGATTGCCCTCGGGCGTCGCCCAGACCCGGCCGCGCCGGCCACGCCCGCTTTCCTGTTTTTTCGAAACGACCCAGAGCTTGCCCGGATCTCCCGCCCGCGCACGGTCGAGCGCCAGCGCATTGGTCGAACCGACGGTGTCATGTGCCTCGAGCCGGAACCCTTCCGAGGCCGCTGTTGGAGCCAGCCGAAATGCCATCCCGTCAGAAGAATGTCTTGGCGGCGGCTTCGGCATAGGTGCCGATCGGCCCGCCGATCAGCACATAGAACAGCACGAAGGCGCCGCAGACGCCAAGCACGATGCGAAGCTCGGTCGCCATCGGCACGAAGCCGCCGACCGGTTCGTCGAACCACATGATCTTGATGATCCGCAGATAATAATAGGCGCCCACCACCGAGGCCAGCACGCCGATGATCGCCAGCGCGTAGAGGTTGGCGTTGATGGCGGCAAGGAACACGTACCATTTCCCCCAGAAGCCGGCGAGCGGCGGAATGCCGGCCAGCGAGAACATCAGGATGGTCAGGATCGTCGCCATGATCGGATTGGTCGATGACAGCCCGGCGAGATCGCTGATCTGTTCGACATTGCCTTCCTTGCGCCGCATGGCGAGGATGAAGGCGAAGGTGCCGAGCGTCATCACCAGATAGATCAGCATGTAGATGGCGACACCGCGAACGCCGGCCTGACTGTTGGCGGCGAGGCCGACCAGGGCGTAGCCCATATGGCCGATCGAGGAATAGGCCATCAGCCGCTTGATGTTGGTCTGGCCGATAGCCGCAAAGGCGCCGAGCAGCATCGAGGCGATCGAGATGAAGACGATGATCTGCTGCCAGTCGGCGGCGATCGGCTGGAAGGCGTCCACGGTGACGCGCACGATCAGCGCCATCGCCGCCATCTTCGGCGCCGCCGCGAGGAAGGCCGTCACCGGCGTCGGCGCGCCTTCATAGACGTCGGGCGTCCACATGTGGAACGGCACCGCCGATATCTTGAAGGCGAGGCCGGCCAGCACGAAGACCAGGCCGAAGACCAGGCCAAGCTGCCGCTCGCCGCCGCCAAGTGCTGCGGCGATCTCCTGGAAGCCGGTGTTGCCGGTGTAGCCGTAGACGAGGCTGATGCCGTAGAGCAGCATGCCCGACGACAGCGCCCCAAGTACGAAGTACTTGAGTCCCGCCTCGGTCGAGCGCAGATTGTCCCGGTTGATCGCCGCCAGCACGTAGATTGCCAGCGACTGCAGTTCGAGGCCGAGATAAAGCCCGATCATGCCGTTGGCCGAGATCATCAGCATCATGCCGAGCGTGCACAGCAGGATCAGCACCGGATACTCGAACTTGTCGAAATGCTCCGCCTTGGCGAAGCGCATCGACATGACCAGCGTCACCGCCGACCCAATCAGCGCCAGCACCTTCATGAAGCGGGCGAAGGGATCCTGGACGAAGGCTTCGCCGTAAGCGTTGCCCTGCCCGGTGGAAAAGATCGTCCAGAGGCCGGCAATCACCAGGACGGCGACGGCAAGGCCGCTGACCGTGGTGGTGGTGTTGGCGCGCGAATAGGCGCCGAGCATCAGCAGCGCCAGGGCGCCGACGGCGAGGATCAGCTCTGGCGTCGACAGCGACAGGCTGGAGAGAAGGTCCGGCGTCATGGTTCGCAAACCTCTCGGGTCAGTTCGCCGCCGCGGTCTGCGCGGTGTCGATGGATGCGGTGACATTGGTAACGAGCGCCTTGACCGATGCGGCAGTCGCGTCGAAGACCGGCGCCGGGTAGACGCCGAAGAAGATGACCAGCACGGCCAGCGGGTAGATGATCACCTTCTCGCGCGTCGACAGGTCGAGCAGGCCTTTCAGGCTGTCCTTGGTCAGCGCGCCGAAGATCACCCGGCGATACAGCCACAGTGCATAGGCCGCCGACAGGATGACGCCGGTGGCGGCGAAGAACGCCACCCAGGTGTTGACCCGGAACACGCCGAGCATGGTCAGGAACTCGCCGACGAAGCCGCTGGTGCCGGGCAGGCCGACATTGGCCATGGTGAAGATCATGAACACGGTGGCGTATTTCGGCATGTTGTTGACCAGCCCGCCATAGGCGTCGATGTCGCGCGTGTGCATGCGGTCGTAGATGACGCCGACGCAGAGGAACAGCGCGCCGGAGACCAGGCCGTGCGACAGCATCTGGAAGATTGCCCCCTGGACGCCTTCCTGGTTCATCGCGAAGATGCCCATGGTGACGAAGCCCATATGGGCGACCGACGAATAGGCGATCAGCTTCTTCATGTCCTCCTGCATCAACGCCACCAGCGAGGTGTAGATGATGGCGACGACGGACAGCGCGAAGACCAGCGGCGCAAACATCTCCGAGGCGATCGGAAACATCGGCAAGGAGAAGCGCAGGAAGCCATATCCGCCCATCTTCAGCAGGATGGCGGCCAGGATCACCGAACCGGCCGTCGGCGCCTCGACATGCGCGTCCGGCAGCCAGGTGTGCACCGGCCACATCGGCATCTTCACGGCGAAGGAGGCGAAGAAGGCGAGCCATAGCCAGGTCTGCATGGAGGCCGGGAAGTCGTGCGTCAGCAGCGTCGGGATGTCGGTGGTGCCGGACTGGAAGAACATCGCCATGATGGCGAGCAGCATCAGCACCGAGCCGGCCAGCGTATAGAGGAAGAACTTGAACGAGGCGTAGACGCGCCGCTTGCCGCCCCACACGCCGATGATGATGAACATCGGGATCAGGCCGGCTTCGAAGAAGACGTAGAACAAGACGATGTCGAGCGCGCAGAACACGCCGATCATCAGCGTCTCCAGTAGCAGGAAAGCGATCATGTAGGCCTTGACGCGCTTCTCGATCGATTCCCACGAAGCCAGGATGCAGAGCGGCATCAGGAAGGTGGTCAGGATGACGAACAGCATGGAGATGCCGTCGACGCCCATATGGTAGGAGATGCCGGAATCCAGCCAGGCAAACTTCTCGACGAACTGGAAGCCGGGCTCCGCATTGTCGAAGCCGGTCCAGATGAACAGCGAGACGATGAAGGTGATACCAGTCGTCCACAACGCAATGGCGCGGATGTTGCGGCGGGCATTCTCGCTGTCGTCATTGATCAGCAGAATGAACAGCACACCAACCAGCGGCAGGAAGGTGACCAGCGAGAGGATCGGCCAGGCGGTCATCAGAGCATCATCCAGGTGACGAATGCGGCAACGCCGATCAGCATGGCGAAGGCATAATGATAGAGGTAGCCGGTCTGCAGCTTGACGACCCGGTTGGTGACGTCGACGACGCGCGCCGAAACCCCGTCCGGACCAAGTCCGTCGATCACGGTGCCGTCACCGGTCTTCCACAGGAAGTGGCCGAGGCGTTTTGCCGGCCGCACGAACAGGAAGTCGAAGAGTTCGTCGAAATACCACTTGTTGAGCAGGAAGGCGTAGAGCCCGCGATGCTGCGCCGCCAGGTTCTTCGGCATCTCCGGCGCGCGGATGTAGAATTGCCAGGCAATCGCAAAGCCGATCAGCATGGCGACGAACGGCGACAGCTTCACCCAAAACGGCACTTCGTGGATGTCGTGCAGGATGTGATTCTCCGGCAGCGTGAACAGCGACGCCTTCCAGAACTCGGCATAGCCCTCGCCGATGAAGGCGCCATGGAAGATCACGCCGGCGAACAGCGCGCCAGCCGCCAGGATGTACAGCGGCACCAGCATGACCGGCGGCGATTCATGGACGTGGTGCATGACGTCGTGGCTCGCCCGCGGCTGGCCGTGGAAGGTCATGAAGATCAAGCGCCAGGAATAGAAGCTGGTGAAGCAGGCAGCGACGACCAGCAGCACGAAAGCAAGGCCGGCGACCGGATTGTGCGCGGCAAAGGCGCTTTCGATGATCGCGTCCTTGGAGAAGAAGCCGGCGGTGCCGATGACCGTCACCGGAATGCCGACGCCGGTCAGCGCCAGCGTGCCGATCACCATCATCCAGTAGGTCTTCGGAATGAGCGTCCTGAGGCCGCCCATCCTGCGCATGTCCTGTTCATCCGAGACGGCGTGGATCACCGAGCCGGAGCCAAGGAACAGCAGCGCCTTGAAGAAGGCATGCGTGAACAGATGGAAGATCGCCGCGCCATAGGCGCCGACGCCGAGCGCCACGAACATGTAGCCGAGCTGCGAGCAGGTCGAATAGGCGATGACGCGCTTGATGTCGTTCTGGACAAGGCCGACGGTCGCCGCGAAGAAGGCGGTGAAGGCGCCGATGAAGGTGACCACGATCAGCGCCGAATGCGACAGTTCGAACAGCGGCGACAGCCGCGCCAGCATGAACACGCCGGCCGTCACCATGGTGGCGGCATGGATGAGCGCCGAGACCGGCGTCGGCCCTTCCATGGCGTCGGGCAGCCAGGTGTGCAGCGGCACCTGGGCCGACTTGCCCATGGCGCCCATGAACAGCAAGAGGCAGACGACGGTCATCGCCGCCTGCTTGTCGAGGGCATAGCCGAGGAAGGTCAGCACGGCTGCGCCCTCCGGCGCGCCTTCGGCCGGGATGAACGTCGCCGCATTGGCGAAGATGGTGCCGAGATTGACCGAACCGAACAGCACGAACACACCGAAGATGCCGAGCGCGAAACCGAAATCGCCGACGCGGTTGACGACGAAGGCCTTGATCGCGGCGGCATTGGCCGACGGCTTCTTGTACCAGAAGCCGATCAGCAGATAGGAGGCGAGGCCGACGCCTTCCCAGCCGAAGAACATCTGCACGAGGTTGTCGGCCGTCACCAGCATCAGCATGGCGAAGGTGAACAGCGACAGATAGGCGAAGAAGCGCGGCCGGTTCGGGTCGTGATGCATGTAGCCGATGGAGTAGATGTGGACCAGCGCCGACACCGTGTTGACGACGACCAGCATCACCACCGTCAGCGTGTCGATGCGCAGTGCCCATGCGGCTTCCAACCCGCCCGACTGGATCCAGCGCAGCACCGGCACGGTGAACACCTCGCCCTCGCCGAAGCCGACGGCGAAGAAGGCGACCCACGACAGCACGGCTGATATCACCAGGAAGCCGGAGGTGATGTATTCGGACGCCTTGGCGCCGAGCGACGTGCCGAACAGGCCGACGATCAGGAAGCCGAGCAGAGGAAGGAAGACGATGGCCTGATACATGGTGGTTTCCGTCAACCCTTCATCATGTTCACGTCTTCGACCGCGATCGAGCCGCGGTTGCGGAAGAAGACGACGAGAATGGCGAGACCGATCGCCGCTTCAGCCGCTGCGACCGTCAGCACGAACAGCGCGAACACCTGTCCGACGAGATCGCCGAGCGCTGCCGAGAAGGCGACGAAATTGATGTTGACCGCAAGCAGGATCAGCTCGATCGACATCAGGATGACGATGATGTTCCTGCGGTTGAGAAAAATGCCGAACACGCCGAGCGTGAACAGGATAGCCGATACGGTCAGATAATGTGCGATGCCGACGACCATCTCAGATTCCTTCGCCCGTCTTGACCTTGCGGATTTCCATTCCCGTTGCCGGCGTGCGGCCGACCTGGGCGGCGATCGACTGCCGCTTGATGCCCGGCTTGTGACGCAGCGTCAGCACGATGGCGCCGATCATGGCGACCAGCAGCACAAGGCCGGCAATCTGGAAATAGTAGAGATAGTCGGTGTAGAGGATGTCGCCCAGCGCTGCCGTGTTCGAGCGCGCGGCAAGGTCCGGAATGGGTTTTGCAACCGTTGCCGCCAGTTGCGGCGCAAACGTATAGCCGCCGAGCACGACGATCAGCTCAGCCGCCAGGATCAGCCCGACCAGCGCGCCGATCGGCGCGTATTGCAGGGCGCCTTCCTTCATCTCGGCAAAATCGACGTCGAGCATCATGACGACGAACAGGAACAGCACCATGACCGCGCCGACATAGACGACGAGCAGGATCATCGCCAGAAACTCGGCGCCGGTCAGCATGAACAGGCCTGCGGCATTGAAGAAGGTCAGGATCAGGAACAGCACCGAATGCACGGGATTGCGCGCCGAAATGACCATGAACGCCGACGCCACCGCGACAAAGGCGAAGAGGTAGAAAAAGGCCGCCTCTAGTCCATTCAGCATGGGTTCCCCCGGGTTCCTGTCCGAACAGGACGTTCGTCCTGTTCGATGTTTGCCACCGCCTCCGGTCGGCAAGTTTCGTGTTCCTTAGACGAGGCCCTTCGCCCCGTCCATGCGTCAAATGTCAGCGGTACGGCGCGTCCAGCGAGATGTTGCGCGCCAGTTCGCGCTCCCAGCGGTCGCCATTGGCCAAGAGCTTGTCCTTGTCGTAATAAAGTTCCTCGCGCGTCTCGGTCGCGAATTCGAAGTTCGGCCCCTCGACGATGGCGTCGACCGGGCAGGCTTCCTGGCAGAAGCCGCAATAGATGCATTTCACCATATCGATGTCGTAGCGCACCGTGCGGCGGGTGCCGTCGTTGCGGCGCGGGCCGGCCTCGATGGTGATCGCCTGCGCCGGGCAGATCGCCTCGCACAATTTGCAGGCGATGCAGCGTTCCTCGCCGTTCGGGTAGCGGCGCAGCGCATGCTCGCCGCGAAAGCGCGGGCTGGTCGGCCCCTTCTCGTGCGGATAGTTGATCGTCTCCTTCGGCGCGAAGAACTGGCGCATCGACAGGAAGAAAGCGCTGACGAAATCCTGCAGCAGCAGGGATTTTGCGGCTTGAGACAGCGTGCTCATTCAGCACCCCCAAACATTTGCAATGCGACCGCGGCGCCCATGACGCCACACGCAAGCGGAGAAACCACAAGATAGAGTCTACGGATCAAATGCTCGCGCATTTGCTTTTCCTCAACGGAAACGGGCAGGCCGAGCCCTTTTGAACGCCCAAACATGTGCAGCGCAGTCGGCAACGCGAAAATAGACGTCAGCCATGCCACCAGGGCGCCAGCAGCGGCGCCAAGCACCAGGATTGCCGGATCGCCCATCACGCAAACCCCGTGATCTTGAGGAACGCGGCGACAATCACCACCATCGCCAGCGAAATCGGCAGGAAGACCTTCCAGCCGAGCCGCATCAGTTGGTCGTAGCGGTAGCGCGGCACGAAGGCCTTCACCATCGAGATCATGAAGAACACCAGGCAGACCTTGAGCACGAACCAGATCAGCCCCGGCACCCAGGTGAAGGGAGCGAAATCGAAGGGCGGCAGCCAGCCGCCGAGGAACAGGATGGTGGCCAGCGCGCACATCAGCACGATGGCGACATACTCGCCGAGGAAGAACAGCAGGAACGGCGTCGACGAATATTCGACCATATGGCCGGCGACGAGTTCCGATTCGGCTTCCACCAGGTCGAAGGGCGGGCGGTTGGTCTCGGCCAGCGCCGAGATGAAGAAGATGACGAACATCGGGAACAGCGACAGCCAATGCCAGTCGAGGAAGGTGTTGGGCAGGCCAACCCTTGTGCCAAGGCCGTCCTGCTGCGACAGCACGATGTCGGACAGGTTGAGCGAGCCGACGCAAAGCAGCACCGTGACGATGACGAAACCGATCGAGACCTCGTAGGACACCATCTGCGCGGCCGAGCGCAGCGCGCCGAGGAACGGATATTTCGAGTTGGACGCCCAGCCGCCCATGATCACGCCATAGACCTCGAGCGAGGAGATGGCGAAGACATAGAGGATGCCGACATTGACGTTGGCGATCGCCCAGCCCTCATTGACCGGGATCACCGCCCAGGCCGAGATCGCCAGCACCGCCGAAACCAAGGGCGCCAGCAGAAAAACGCCCTTGTTGGCGCCGGACGGAATCACCGGCTCCTTGAACACGAACTTCAGAAGGTCGGCGAAAGCCTGCAGCGTGCCCCATGGGCCGACGACGTTCGGGCCGCGGCGCAACTGCACCGCCGCCCAGATCTTGCGGTCCGCGTACAGGATGTAGGCGACGAAGATGAGCAGCACGACGATCAGCACGACCGACTTCAGCAGGATGAGCAGCGCCGGCAGCACGTAGAAGGAGAAGAAGGTGTCCATGCTATTCCGCCGCCTGCCTAAAACCGTTTCTCGCCAGCGCCGAGCACTCCGCCATCACTGCGGAAGCCCGCGCGATCGGGTTGGTCAGGTAGAAATCCTTGACCGGCGAGGTGAAGCTGCCCTTGCCAAGCCGCCCGCCAAGCTTCGCCACCTCAGCAATATCGTCGGCATTGCCGGCCGCGACCTGGTCGATGCGGGCAAGATGCGGGTATTCGCCATAGAGCTTTGCGCGCAGCTGCGGCAGCGAATCGAACGACAATCTCTTGCCCAGCACATCCGACAGCGCCCGCAGGATCGCCCAGTCCTCGCGCGCATCGCCCGGCGCGAAGCCGGCGCGGTTGGTCTGCTGCACCCGGCCCTCGGTGTTGACGTAGGTGCCCGATTTTTCGGTATAGGCGGCGCCCGGCAGGATGACGTCGGCGCGGTGCGCGCCGTGGTCGCCATGCGTGCCGATATAGACGACGAAGGCGCCGCCGGTGCTGGCCATGTCGATCTCGTCGGCGCCGAGCAGGAACAAAACGTCCATCTCGCCCAGCATGCCGGCGACGTTCTTGCCGCCCTCGCCCGGCACGAAGCCGACATCGAGACCGCCGACACGCGCCGCCGCAGTGTGCAGCACGGCAAAGCCGTTCCAGTCGGCTCTCGCAGCATTGACGGCCAGGCTGAGCTTCGCCGCCTGGCCGAGCACGGCCGCGCCGTCCGGGCGCGACAGCGCGCCCTGACCGACGATGATCAGCGGATGCGTCGCATTCTTCAGCACCTCAAAAAATTTGCCGTTGCCGTGGGCCAAATCCCTGAGCGATTCCGGTCCGGCGCCGAGCTGCTCATAGTCGTAGCGCGTATCGCCGACATCGCCGATGACGCCGACCGGCAGGTTGCCGAGCCGCCAGCGCTTGCGGATGCGGGCGTTGAGCAAGGAAGCCTCGAAGCGCGGATTGGCGCCGATGATAAGCACCGCGTCGGCCTGCTCGATGCCCTCGATGGTCGGGTTGAAGAGATAACTTGCCCGGCCGAGCGACGGATCGAGCGCGGCGCCATCCTGGCGGCAGTCGGTGTTCTTCGAGCCGAGCGAGGCCATCAGCAGCTTCAGCGCATAGATCTCCTCGACGGCGGCGAGATCGCCTGATATGGCGCCGATCTTGTCGGGCGCGGTTCGCGACACCGCTTCCTTGATCGCGGAAAAAGCCTCGGCCCAGCTTGCCGGGGCCAGCTTGCCGTTCTTGCGGACATATGGCCGGTCGAGGCGCTGGGTGCGCAAGCCGTCCCAGATGAAGCGGGTCTTGTCGGAAATCCACTCCTCGTTCACCGCCTCGTTGGTGCGCGGCAGGATGCGCATCACCTCGCGGCCTCTGGAATCGACGCGGATCGCCGAGCCGACGGCGTCCATGACATCGATGGATTCGGTCTTGGTCAGTTCCCACGGCCGCGCCTGGAAGGCGTAGGGCTTGGAGGTCAGCGCGCCGACCGGGCAAAGGTCGATGACGTTGCCCTGCAGTTCCGATGTCATCGCGCTTTCGAGATAGGTGGTGATTTCGGCGTCCTCACCGCGGCCGATCAGGCCGAGCTCGGAAATGCCGGCAATTTCGGTGGTGAAGCGGACGCAGCGCGTGCAATGGATGCAGCGGTTCATGATCGTCTTGACCAGCGGCCCGATATATTTGTCTTCGACCGCCCGCTTGTTCTCGTGATAGCGCGAGGAATCGACGCCGAACGCCATCGCCTGGTCCTGCAGGTCGCACTCGCCGCCCTGGTCGCAGATCGGGCAATCGAGCGGATGGTTGATCAGCAGGAATTCCATCACGCCTTCCCGGGCCTTCTTGACCATCGGCGTGTTGGTGAAAATTTCCGGCGTTTCGCCATTTGGTCCCGGACGCAGATCGCGCACGCCCATGGCGCAGGACGCCTGCGGCTTGGGCGGCCCGCCCTTCACCTCGATCAGGCACATGCGGCAATTGCCGGCGATCGACAGCCGCTCATGGAAGCAGAAGCGCGGCACTTCGGCGCCGGCGTCCTCGGCTGCCTGCAGCAGCGTGTAGTGGTCGGGTACAGTAATCTCTTTCCCGTCGACCTTGAGCTTTGCCATCAATTGTCCCCGGCGGTCTTCGCCGTCTCATATGCCTGGAACAGGTCTTCAAGGCTGATGCCGTTGATCATCATGCCCGCAACCTGCGCGTTTTCTATCTTCACGTTGCTCATGTTCACGTTGGTGAAATACGCGTTCGAAAGATTGGCGTCTTCCACCTTGGTGTTGCTCAGGTTGGTGCGGTGGATCCTGGCCGCCGACAGGTTGACGTCGTGAAACCGGGTGTTCGACATGTTGACGTCATCGAAACTGGAATTGCTGACGATGGCGTTTCGCACGTCGAGAACATCGCGCCTGTCGTGGACCTCCATCGCGTCGCCTACCTCTCGGCTTTGGCGGCCAGCGCCGCCGCCTGGCCAAGCCAGTTGTCGCGACCGATGCGGCCCTTGAACGACAGATAGTCGTCGACCCAGGCGATCTCTTCCGGCGTCCATGCCGCGATCTGGCCGTAGGTCCAGATGCCCAGGCCGTTCAGCACCTGTTCCAGCTTCGGCCCGATGCCCGATATTGCCTTGAGGTCTGCCGGGTTTTCCGGACGATCCATTGCCTTGGGCTGCTTGAAATCCTCCGGCATCAACCCGGCCGGTGCGGCAGCCGCATCCACCACGCTGCGTGCATCATCCATGCTGTTCGCGGCTATGTCATTCACGTTCCTGGCGAAGGACTGCGCCTCGGCGATCAAGGTTTTTGTCGCCGCGCGCGCCTTGGTCGAGGAGCTTGTCCCTGTCTGCGAAAAGCGTTCGACCCTGGCATCGAAATCGTCGACGATCGGCTGGAAGAGCCGCTGCGAGGTCTCGGCGGCTCCCGAGAGCACGCCCATCCACACCCCAAAGGCATGATTGGCAAGCCCGATGCCGAGCGCCGACATCGCTGCCGCACTCGCGACAGGGTGCGCCAGGAGATTGACGGCGCTGGCCATCTCCTTCGGCATCATCCTGGTCAGGTCCTGGTTCATCTTCTCGAACGGGTCCAAATCTGGCATCAAATGTTCGGGTCTCGAATTCAGCGACATAGGTAGTCTCCTGGTCGTTTCTTCCGTATGCCCCGGCCTGTTTCCTCAAATCGGGCACTTGCCCGTATCTCAGATCGGGCATTCGCCCGTATCTCAGATCGGGCCTTGCCCGTATTTCAGATCGGGCATTCGCCCGTATCTCAGATCGGGCCTTGCCCGTATCTCAGATCGGGCATTCGCCCGTCTTTCAACTCTCGTCTATTCCGCCGCCACCATCACCGGCTCTGCCCGGTGCGCATTGCGCGAAAACTCGTCGATACGCCGCTCAACCTCGCCGCGGAAATGCCGCATCAGGCCCTGGATCGGCCATGCCGCCGCATCGCCCAGCGCGCAGATCGTGTGGCCTTCGACCTGTTTGGTCACGTCGAGCAGCATGTCGATCTCGCGCTTCTGCGCCTCGCCGCGCACCAACCGCTCCATCACCCGCCACATCCAGCCGGTGCCTTCGCGGCACGGCGTGCACTGGCCGCAGCTCTCGTGCTTGTAGAAGTAGGAAAGCCGGGCGATCGCCTTCACGATATCGGTCGATTTGTCCATGACGATGACAGCCGCCGTGCCGAGACCCGATTTCAGGTCGCGCAGCGCATCGAAATCCATCGGCGCGTCGATGATCTGCTCCGCCGGCACCAGCGGCACCGAAGCCCCGCCCGGAATGACCGCCAGCAGATTGTCCCAGCCGCCGCGAATGCCGCCGCAATGCGTCTCGATCAGCTCGCGGAACGGGATCGACATCGCCTCTTCGACGGTGCACGGCGTGTTGACGTGGCCCGAAACGCAGAACAGCTTGGTGCCGACATTGTTGGGCCGGCCGAAGGACGAGAACCAGGCCGCGCCGCGGCGCAAAATGGTCGGCGCCACCGCGATCGACTCGACATTGTTGACCGTCGTCGGGCAGCCATAGAGGCCGACATTGGCCGGAAACGGCGGTTTCAGCCGCGGCTGGCCCTTCTTGCCTTCGAGGCTTTCGAGCAGCGCCGTTTCCTCGCCGCAGATATAGGCGCCGGCGCCATGGTGCATATAGATGTCGAAATCGTATCCGGACGTGTTGTTCTTGCCGATCAGCTTGGCCGCATAGGCCTCGTCGATGGCGCGCTGCAGCGCCTCGCGCTCGCGGATGAACTCGCCGCGCACATAAATGTAGGCAGCGATCGCGCCCATGGCGAAGCCGGCGATCAGGCAGCCCTCGACCAGCGTGTGCGGATCGTGGCGCAAGATGTCGCGGTCCTTGCATGTGCCGGGCTCGGATTCGTCGGCATTGACGACGAGATAGCTCGGCCGGCCGTCGCTCTGCTTGGGCATGAACGACCACTTCAACCCGGTCGGGAAGCCGGCGCCGCCGCGGCCGCGCAGGCCTGATGCCTTCATCTCGTTGACGATCCAGTCGCGCCCCTTGGCGATGATGCCGGGCGTGTTGTCCCAGGCGCCGCGCGCCATCGCACCGGCCAGCGACTTGTCGAAGCGGCCGTAGATGTTGTTGAAGATGCGGTCTCTGTCCTGAAGCATTGTTCGTCCCTCAGACCGGCTTCTTGCCGAAGACGCGGATATATTCGGCGACCCCGCCCTTGGCCAGCGCCTTGGCCTGCTTGACCCAATCTTCGCGCTCGATGCGGCCGTGGAAACTGAGATAGCCATCGACCCACTCGCGCTCGGCCTTCTTCCATGACGCGACTTGCGCATAGGTGAAGATACCAAGCGAATGCAGGATGCCTTCGATCTTCGGGCCGACGCCCGAGATCAGCTTGAGATCGTCGACCAGTGCCGGCCTCGCGATGCCGGCCGGACGGTTCTTGTCCTCAAGCGAAGGCTTGCCCGTCTTGGCATTGGTCGTCTTGGCATTGGCCGTCTTACCGGCAGCGCCGAGCTGCGTGCCCTTGGCTTCCGGCGCCTTGAAAGCAGCCGCTGGCTCAGCCTTGACTATCGGACCGCTGCGCTGTTTCAAAACCTTTTCGACTTCCGGCGCGGCCTTGTTGGCGTTGGCCGCCGAATGCCGCGGTGCTCTGACGCTCGCCGCCTTTTCCGTCTCCGGTGCGACCTTTGCCGGAGAAGGCGTCTCCAGCGCCGGGCTGGTTTCGGGCGCATCGGTCTTCGGCTTGCTGGCCTTCGACGGCGCAACGGGGCCGGCAGATGCCTGGGCCGGAGCCGCTGGCGCCGCGACAATTGCCGCTGGCGCGGGCTCCCTGGCGGCCTTCGCAGCCGCCTTGGCGTCCCTGTCGCGGGTCGTCTTCAGGATTGCCTTTTCGCTCTTCAGCGTCGTCAGGCCGGTGATCGGCTCGGAGGTGATGCGGCCGTTCTGCGGCCCCGGCGTCACCGAAGCGCCCTTGCCGGCATCATAGAGGTCGATGATCTCGGCAAGCCGCTCCGGCGTCAGATCCTCGAACGTATCCTTGAAAATCATCACCATCGGCGCGTTGACGCAGGCGCCAAGGCATTCGACCTCTTCCCACGACAGCGTGCCCTTGTCGTTGGTGTGGAACTGGTCGTGATGGATTTTCGAGCGGCACACGTCCATCAGCGCTTCCGAGCCGCGCAGCATGCAGGGCGTGGTGCCGCAGACCTGGATATGCGCGCGGGTGCCGACCGGATTGAGCTGGTACTGGGTGTAGAAGGTCGCGACTTCGAGCCCTCTGATGTAGGGCATGCCGAGCATGTCGGAGATCGTCTCGATCGCCGCCTTGGTCACCCAGCCTTCCTGCTCCTGCGCCAGCATCAGCAACGGGATGATCGCCGACTGCTCGCGGCCCTCCGGATATTTGTTGATCCATTGCTTCGCCGCTGCCGCATTCGCCCGGTTGAAGGCGAAGGAGGCTGGCTGGAGGCTGGCTTCTGCGAGACGGCGGACTGACATTTATCGATCGACCTCACCAAACACGATATCGAGTGAACCCAACACGGCGGTGACGTCGGCCAGCATGTGGCCGCGGCACAAAAAGTCCATGGCTTGCAGATGCGCGAAGCCGGGCGCGCGCAGCTTGCAGCGATAGGGCTTGTTGGTGCCGTCCGAGACCAGGTAGACGCCAAACTCGCCTTTCGGCGCTTCCACCGCCGCATAGACCTCGCCGGCCGGCACGCGATAGCCCTCGGTGTAGAGCTTGAAGTGATGGATCAGCGCTTCCATCGAGCGCTTCATCGCCGCGCGCTTCGGCGGCACCACCTTGCCGTCGAGGTTCGACACCGGCCCGCTGCCTTCCTTGCCGAGCAGCAGGTCGACGCACTGGCGCATGATTTTCGCCGACTGGCGCATCTCTTCCATGCGCACGAGATAACGGTCGTAGCAGTCGCCGTTCTTGCCGATCGGAATGTCGAAATCCAACTCGGCATAGCATTCATAGGGCTGCGACTTGCGCAGATCCCAGGCGACGCCGGATCCACGCACCATGACGCCTGAAAAACCCCAGGCCCAGGCATCGGCCAGCGAGACGATGCCGATGTCGACGTTGCGCTGTTTGAAGATGCGGTTGCCGGTCAGCAGTGCGTCGAGGTCGTCGAGCGATTTCAGGAACGGATCGATCCAGTTGCCGATGTCCTCGACCAGCTGCTGCGGCAAGTCCTGGTGGACGCCGCCGGGCCGGAAATAGGCTGCATGCATGCGCGAACCGCTGGCCCGCTCGTAGAACACCATCAGCTTTTCGCGCTCGACAAAACCCCACAGCGGCGGCGTCAGCGCGCCGACATCCATCGCCTGCGTCGTCACGTTGAGAATGTGCGACATGATGCGGCCGATCTCGCAATAGAGCACGCGGATCAGCTGGCCGCGCTTCGGCACCTCGATGCCGAGCAGCCGCTCGGCGGCAAGCGCAAAGGCATGCTCCTGGTTCATCGGAGCGCAATAGTCGAGCCGGTCGAGATAGGGCACGGCCTGCAAATAGGTCTTGGCTTCGATCAGCTTTTCAGTGCCGCGATGCAAAAGCCCGATATGCGGATCGACGCGATCGACGACTTCGCCGTCCAACTCAAGAACCAGCCTCAAAACACCATGCGCTGCAGGGTGTTGAGGTCCAAAGTTGATGTTAAAATTGCGGACGGAGGTTTCAGCCATGGATCGCCTTTGGCGATGAGTGAATGGTGAATGGTGAATGGTGAATGGTCATTGGCTTGAACTGACCTCCAGCGATCGAATGAACGAACGCATCATCTTCCCTAACTTCTCGAACCTGACCGACAACAGCCCTGCACTCTTCTCGTCCAACAATCCCACGCTCATCGCAAGAAGCGTATGGGTTTCCAGTTCCTTCAACGAACCTTGCGCAACACGAAGGAACTGAACGAAGGGCTTGCGCTGACCGCGGCCGAAACCCTCGGCGATATTTGCCGGTATCGACGATGCCGCGCGCCGCATCTGCGATGTCATCCCAAACATTTCCTCTCGCGGGAATGCTTTCGTCGCGAGATAAATGTCCGCAGCCAATACCATCGAATCTTTCCATACGTTCAAATCTCGATAGTCGTTGATTTTCCCGGACGTCCCATCCCGCTTTTCCATTCACTATTCACTATTCACCATATTCACTATTCACCATTCACTGTTTCGCTTTCTCGTCGCCTGGAAGGACGTAATCCGTCCCCTCCCAAGGGCTGAGAAAATCGAAATTGCGGAATTCCTGTTTCAATTCCACCGGCTCGTAGATGACCCGCTTGGCTTCGTCGTCGTAGCGCACCTCAACGAAACCGGTCAGCGGGAAATCCTTGCGCAGCGGATGACCTTCGAAGCCGTAGTCCGTCAGGATCCTGCGCAAATCGGGATGGCCCGAAAACAGCACGCCATAGAGATCGTAGGTCTCGCGTTCGAACCAGTCGGCGCCGGGATAAACGCCGGTGATCGATGGCACCACCGTCTCCTCGTCGGCCTGGACCTTGATGCGGATGCGAATATTCTGCTTCGGCGACAGCAGGTGATAGACGACATCGAAGCGCTTGGCCCGCGACGGATAATCGGCGCCGCAAACGTCGATGATCGAGATGAACTGGCATTTTGGATCGTCGCGCAGGAAGCTCACCACCTCGATCAGATCGTGCGGCTCGAGCGAGATCGTGAGTTCGCCATAGGCAAGCACCGCATCGCCGATCCGGCCGCTCAGCTTCTCGCCGAGATAGGTCGAGAGTTCATTCAGGCTCATCATCGCGCTCACCGCTCGATCGTGCCGGTGCGGCGGATCTTCTTTTGCAACAGAAGGATGCCGTAGAGCAGCGCTTCCGCACTCGGCGGACAGCCGGGCACATAGATGTCGACCGGCACGACGCGATCGCAGCCGCGCACCACCGAATAGGAATAGTGGTAGTAGCCGCCGCCATTGGCGCAGGAGCCCATCGAGATGACGTAGCGCGGTTCCGGCATCTGGTCGTAGACCTTGCGCAGCGCCGGCGCCATCTTGTTGGTCAGCGTGCCGGCGACGATCATGATGTCGGACTGGCGCGGCGAGGCGCGCGGTGCAACGCCGAACCTCTCCGAGTCATAGCGCGGCATCGAGGTGTGGATCATCTCGACCGCACAGCAGGCAAGACCGAAGGTCATGAACATCAGCGAGCCGCTGCGCGCCCAGGTGATCAGCGCCTCGGTCGAGGTGACGAGAAAGCCCTTGTCGGCAAGCTCGTCGTTGATCTCGAGGAAGAAGGGATCATTCGCCCCCACCGGCTTTCCGGTGCTGGGGTCGAGAATGCCTTTTGGCTTCGGCGCGACGAGCGTGCCGGAATTGTCGCTCAATCCCATTCCAGCGCTCCTTTCTTCCATTCATAGGCAAAGCCGATGGTCAGCACCGCCAAAAACACCATCATCGACCAGAAACCGAGCATGCCGATCTGGCTGAAAGACACTGCCCACGGAAACAGGAAGGCCACTTCCAGATCGAAGATGATGAACAGGATCGACACCAGGTAGAAGCGGATGTCGAACTTCATGCGGGCATCGTCAAAGGAGTTGAAGCCGCATTCATAGGCGGAAAGCTTTTCCGGATCGGGATTGCGGTAGGCCACCAGAAAGGGTGCGGCAAGCAGCGCCAGGCCGACGACCAGCGCCACGCCGATGAACAGGACGATGGGCAGGTACGAACTCAACAATGCGTTCATGCTGCAGCTTTCCGTTGGCGGCCAATCCACTCTGATTACAGCACCGGACCCACTTGCGGAAGCGTGACAGTTTAACCACTGAACCGTTTTAGGGGGCTCTATGCTGCAACGCGGCGAGGGTTAGCGCAGGGCTTTCGGCGAAGCAAGTCAAACCTTGTTCAAAACACGGTGCTCGACGGCATATCCGGATAAACTGGTCCAATCCGCTCCTGTTTGATTTCCTTCGCTTTTTACTCCACTTTTCTCTCCTGACATGGATGCCGCCAGAACCCTGCTACCATGGTGCGGAATCATCTCTCCCACCTTTGGTCAAACGCCGACAGAGTGCCGCCTGTATGAAGGAAAAAATCTCGCTCGCCATGGCCCGGCGCATCGCGCTTGCCGCACAGGGGTTTGCCGATCCTCGCCCTAACGGCACGCCCGATCGCCGCCATCTGGCCCGTGTGCTTGGCCGGACCGGTCTGCTGCAGATCGATTCCGTCAGCGCGGTGGTGCGTGCCCATTATATGCCGCTCTATTCGCGGCTTGGCCCCTACCCGCTCGCCCTGCTCGACAACGCCGCCGTGACGCGCAAGCGCAAACTCTTCGAATATTGGGCGCACGAAGCCTCCTTTCTGCCGGTCGAAACCTATCCGCTGATGCGCTGGCGCATGGAACGGGCCGAACGTGGCGAGGAAATGTATAACGGGCTGGCCAAGTGGGGCCGCGAGCGCACCGCCTACATTGAAGACATCTTTCGCGAGGTCGTCGAACGCGGCCCGATCGCCGCTTCCGCCCTGGAGGGCCAGAAAGGCTCAGGCGGCTGGTGGGGCTGGAGCGACGCCAAGCACGCTTTCGAATGGCTGTTCTGGGCCGGCCGCATCACCACGGCGTCACGTCGTGGCTTCGAGCGGCTTTATGATCTGCCGCAGCGCGTGCTGCCGCCGGCAGTACTTGCCTTGCCTGTGCCCTCGCCTGAGGATGCGCACCGCGAATTGCTGCGCATTTCCGCCCGCGCCCACGGCGTCGCGACAGCAGGCGACCTGCGCGACTATTTCCGCCTCTCCCCCGCCGACATCAAAGGCCGCATCGAGGAACTGCTCGAGGCCGGCGACCTCTTGCCGGTGACCGTCCAAGGCTGGAGCAAGCCCGCCTATCTTCACAGGAATGCCCGTTTTCCGCGCAAGATCGAGGCGCGCGCCTTGCTCGCTCCCTTCGATCCGGTAGTCTTCGAGCGGGCGCGTACGGAAAGACTGTTCGACTTCCGCTATCGCATCGAGATCTACACCCCTGCCGAAAAGCGCCAATACGGCTATTATGTGCTGCCGTTCCTGCTCGGCGAAAGGATCGTGGCGCGCATCGACCTTAAGGCCGACCGCCCGGCCGGCGTGCTGCGCGTCCATGCCGCCTATGCCGAACCCGGCGCGCCGCCGCAAACCGCCGCCGAACTTTTTGAGGAATTGAAGCTGATGCAGGGCTGGCTCGGGCTCGAACGCATCGAGGTGACGCCTGCGGGGGATCTGGGCCACGCGCTGGCGGAAGTCGCGGTTTCGTAAGGGATTGCCGATGTCGGCGCCGCCCCTCACCTGCCTGCCGGCATCCTCTCCCCGTATAGAGACGGGGAGAGGGACGCTGTCATCGATGGTTTCGCCAATCGCCAGCGTTGCAGGAGGGGCGCCGCCGTTGCGGCCAGTTCTTTCTCCCCGTTACTATACGGGGAGAAATGCCCGGTGTCCGAACCGGATAGATAGGTAACAGAATGGACTAATTGCATGGGTGACAGTTTTCTCCTCTGCCGGGAGGACTGG
>NZ_JBVVQT010000035.1:0-39417 GCF_055811595.1 Mesorhizobium sp. WSM4814 | reverse complement strand
AGCCAGCATGTTGAATCAAATCCCCGCTGATTTGGGAATCCCCCTTCGATTCAGCCTCTCTTCATCCCGCTCTAGCAGCCGCGTCGGCCCGGAAAATGTTTATCCATCACGGATATCGGGCACCATGCGAGCAACAACAATGTTGAGGGAGAGGGCGGTGGCGGACTGATGGTCGTAATCGATGTGCAACCCTGAAGCCCGCTCCGCAAGGCGAAACCTAGATGGATATCCTTGCCATCTACGGCGGCCTGTTTGCTGTTGCCTTCGCTGCGGCAACCGTCCTCCCGGCGCAGTCGGAGGCCGCCCTTGCCGGGCTCCTCGCTGCCGGTTCTTACTCGCCCACAATGCTGGTTCTTGTCGCCAGCCTGGGCAACGTGCTGGGTTCTGTGGTGAACTGGAGTCTTGGTCGAGGGCTCGAACGCTTCCGGGACAAGCCTTGGTTTCCGCTGCGTCCGGCGACGCTCGACCGCGCCATGAAATGGTATCGCCGTTATGGAAAATGGTCGCTCCTGTTAAGCTGGATGCCGATGATCGGCGATCCGCTGACCGTGGTCGCCGGGTTTTGCGCGAGCCGCTATGGAGCTTTGTCGCAATCGTCGCCGTCGCGAAAGTTTCGCGTTATGTGGTTGTCGCCGGAGCGGTGCTAGGTCTGATGTGAAATCGAAACGGCAGCCATCGCAGCAGGCAGTTGCGTTCACCTTTGGTTGCACGCAACAAAGCGTCGGCATGAAGAATGCTCCTCTTCGAACCCGCGAGCCGGATCACGATTCCTGACCATGGCCACGGTGGCGTCTGGAAATTTGGCAGCGCAAAGACCAGTTGGCCCCAGTACATTGTTGGGACACAGATATACGGTAGCGATGAAAATCTATGACGCTCGACCCCGTGGCTGGACTCCCGCTTAGGGTGGAATGTTGCCATTCGTCTCGTCGATCGGAACGAGCAGCTAGCGCCAACAGCAGCTGTTCGAGGCGACAACAGCGAATGGCAGTTGTAGATCAAAGTGGTCGTTCCCCGGGGACGCGCTACAAGGCAAACTGATCCCAAGCCGCCTGAGAGGGCGGAGAACGTCCTTACCCATACCAATCCGCGGCAGTATCGGTTATGTTTGCCGGACCTGAAAAGTCCGGCTCATTTGTGCGCCGCTTCTTCGGGTTGCGCTTAGCCATCTCACGATCCCACCCACTATGTGCCGGGGGGCGGCGAGGGTGCCCGGATGAAACCGAAACGACGACACTACCTCAATCTCGCCGGCGCGCTGGCGATGAGCTTTCCCGCTGTTGCGGCTGCGCAGCAGTCGCCAGCTCAGATGCCACGGATCGGGCTTATCGCCTGGTGGCCTTGCGACATGCCGTATACGGGCGAGTCTAGTGAATTCGGATCGTTTATGCGAGGGCTTCGCGAACTCGGCCACACGCTGAGCGAACTCAGCTTCGAGTGCCGAAGCGCGAGCAAGCACGACAGTGGCTTGGCTGCAGCGGCGGCAGACCTGGTGCAACTCCCGGTCGACGTGATCGTCACGACGTCGCAGCCGGCGGCGCATGCTGCCCACGAAGCGACCGATGTGATTCCGATCGTGACCATCATAAGCGGTAATCCGGTCGCGGCGGGTCTGGCGAGCAGCCTCGCAAAGCCGGGTGGCAATCTCACCGGTGTCAGCTACTACGCCACCGAACTCGCCGCCAAACGGCTGGAGCTTTTGGTGGAGGCAATACCAGAGCTGACCACAGTCGGCGTGCTGGCGAACCCGGTGGTCAACTATCTGCCCTTCGAGGAGGACGCAAAGAGTGCGGCCCACCAGCTCGGAGTTGCCTTGAATATCCAGCAGGTCAGCGATCCGGACGAACTCGATGCTGCATTCTCGCGCATGGAGGCCGCGGGCGCGCAGGCGGTCTTCGTGCTGCCCGACCTCATGCTGTCCTCGCTGTCGCCGCAAATTGCCGCCCTAGCGATCGAGCATCGCCTGCCGACCATGGCCTGGGGGCCATGGTTCACCGAAGCCGGCTGCCTGATGGCCTATTCGGCGGACTATAGCGGAATGGGACATCGGCTCGCCTTCTATGTCGACCGCATTTTGAAGGGCTCCGAGGCAGGCGACCTGCCGATCGAGCAGCCAACGAAGTTCGAGCTGTCAATCAATCTGAAAACGGCCAATGCCCTGGGCATCGATCTGCCGCAGACCGTACTGGTCATGGCTGACGAAGTCATCGAATGAGGATGATGTGCGGGATTCGATCCATCGCCAAGCCGCTCCCGTGCGCCGACCACTGTTTCGGAAATACTTCATCGCGTTGTTCGCCGCCGTCATTGTCCCGATAGCTGCCAGCGGCATCAGCGACGCCTGGTTCGGCTATCGCGACCAGCGTGCCATGCTCAGTGCTCTCTTGCGGGTCGAGACCAGATCGGCAGCCGGCAGGATGCAGAGCTTTCTCGACGGCATCAGGGATCAGCTCCGCTGGATGGTCCAAAGGACCTTGACCGCCGACAACCTGGGACAGCATCGGCTCGAGGCCCTGCGGGCGATGCGCCGCGCCCCTGCAATCGTCAGCGTAAGTCTTATCGACCGTACCGGCGTGGAGCGGCTGCACGTCTCCCGCATTGGCCTGAACAGGGTTGAAGGAGGATTGGATCGCTCAGGTGATCCTGCCGTAGTGGGAGCCCTGTCGACGGGCATATGGTATGGCCCGGTCACCTATCGCGATGGCTCCGAACCGTTCATGACCATGGCACTGTGGGGACTGAGTTCCGTCGTCGTCGTCGTCGAGATCAACCTGAAGCTCATTTGGGTAGTCATTTCGGAAATTCGTGTGGGGCGCAGCGGCCACGCATTTGTTCTCGACCAGACCGGCCGGATCATCGCTCACCCAGACATCAGCAAGGTGTTGCGGGGCACCGACGAGAACACGGCGGCGGCCCTGCTCAGATTGCGGGACGAGATCGCCACGGCAGGTGGCGAGGCGACGACGGCCCGCAACGCCGAGGATGAACGCGTCGTGACTGCGATGGCACCGATCCCCAGTGTTGGCTGGACTGTGTTCGTCGAGCAGCCGCAGGCAGAGGCGTTTGCACCGCTCTATGCTTCTTTGTGGCGGACTGGCGGCCTGTTGCTTGCGGCAATCGCCTTAGCGGCGGCGCTCGCCTACTGGCTTGCCAGGCGCATGACCGGCCCGATCCGCCTGCTGGAGGAGGGCACCGAAAAAATCGGGGCCGGACAGTTCGATCACCGGATCGACATCGCCACCGGAGATGAACTTGAACGGCTGGCGGTCCGGTTCAATCAGATGGCGCAGGAACTCGCCATATCGCGGGATCGTTCGGAGCGGATTGCGCGGCTGAAACGCTTTCTCGCACCGCAGGTCGCGGAACTTGTGGAAAAGTCCGGTGACGAGAGCGTGCTCGCAGGCCAGCGGGCGGAAGTGGTCGCTGTATTCTGCGATTTACGCGGCTTTACCGCGTTCTCGGCCCACGCCGAACCCGATGACGTCATGCAGGTGTTGCGCGACTACTACGAGGCTCTCGGCGCGATCATCACACGCTACGAGGCGACGCTGACCAACTTCTCGGCGGACGGGTTGATGGTGCTTGTCAACGCCCCCGTGCCGTGCGCGGAGCCGGCGCTTCGCGCAGTCGAGATGGCAATCGACATGCAGGAGGCCGTTCAGCGCCTGATCGCCGCGTGGCGTCTGCGGGGCCATGCAGTCGGTTTCGGCATAGGGCTCGCGATGGGATGGGCAACGGTCGGTCGAATTGGCTATGAAGCCCGCGTTGACTACACCGCGATCGGCAATGTCGTAAACTTGGCGTCTAGACTGTGTTCGTCGGCTGATGATCGGCAAATCCTTATCGATCATTCCGTGGCGCGGGCGGTGGGTGGGAAGATTCCGGTAGCCGCGCTTGGCATGCGTCCCCTCAAGGGCTTCGACGAGCAAGTACCCGTATATGATGTTGCAACGCGAAGCATGAAGTCAGATTTCGCTCCTGATGCGAATGAAATCAGCGCGAGAAGCTAGGTCGGCTGAAAACCGATCTTGGGCACGCGGCTGGAGCGAATGGCAACTCGTCACCCTAAACCGGACCATCGAGATCGTGCGATTGGACGGCAGCTAAGGGTCATGGGCGTGAATTCGGCCGGGGCGAACGAGCTTCCGCTTAAGGTCGAACCTTGCCGATCAGGCATCGACGAAACGCTACCGTGAATCTATGTCCCAATAATGGACAGGGGGCCAGTTGCACCGCCGCCGTCGAGGGCGTAGCCACCAACACGCCGGAACATAGTGCAATGGCGCGCATTTCCTCTCCTCCCGGGGAGGCGAGACCATTGCCTCTTGCGTCGACATTCGATTCTCTGTTCCAGGCAGTGGGCCGAGGCATTCAGATGCGTTTTGCGTTGCATGTCTCATCCTTTCGTTATCTCGAGTCAGGACCATCAATGGCAAATCCTCCGCGCCGACCGACAAATCCACTGGCTGCCGCCGAAGCCGCCTTCAAGCCCGCCAGGAAGCCGGCCGCACCGGTTCGCGAAACCGCAGCTGCTCCAAATGTCAGAGAACTTGTTTCAATCAGGATTGATCGAGCTGTCCTGGATTATTTCCAGGGGCGACGGACCGGGCTGGCAGGATCGTATTAACGACGCTTTGCGGGCCATCGTCGAGAAGCGGATCGCCGCCGAGGACGACCGTCCGGACGACATCACCTGAGCATCGCAGAGCCGCCGGCGGAGCTGGCGGCGAGCCAAATTGAATATGTTCTGCACGTCGGTTTGACAGGTTTGCTGGCCATGCCTCAGAGACAATCTCGAAAGCTCGCGATGATTGCTGGGTAACCACTGGCGGCGCCACGATCTTGCCGCCCATAAGCACACCGGAGGTGGCGTACACAGAGTTTCGATCTCGTAGACCTTATCAAGCGGACCCGGATTCCGTTCGTCTGTTGCCGTAAACTGCTGCGGCAGGAGGCAGGTGTAGGCACCCAGTTCGAAATCGCGCTGAGTCACCGCGCCTATTGCCCGCCCCGTTCGATCCGGCTTGCGCTAAGCCTGAAATCAATCTTGATTTTTGCTGCACGCAACGCAGCGACCAGGTCGTCACTCATAAAAATGTCGTTGAATACCGTCTGCTCGCTCCAAAGGTCGGCGCCTTCCAGCGCGGCAGGCGACAGAGCAAGGCCATCGTCCTTGACCAATGATTCGACACGTCAGATTTGCCTTTGTATTGCCTTGTCGTAATAAAGCTTTCGGATCGCTTCGCTGTTGGATTGCTCTGGTAGGAAGCTGTCCTTAGGCCCGCCAAAATTGAGCAGGAAGAACTCCCCGTTTACCGGCGTTTCCAGATCGGCCTTGTAGACCGGCAGGGGCACGAGTCCGCCGGCGCCGAGATTGAAGCGCGACAGCACCTCCGCCAGCTTGCCTTTGACGGCCATGAACGGCCCGGCATAGAACAGGTCACCGACCCTCTTGAAGCGCGTTTCCTCCCACACTGCGACCGCTTCGGTCATCTCGGTTCGCTCCAGCGGGACGCCTTGTCTGTGACCACGCAGCGCGGCAAGCACTCTCTCACTTGCAACAGGGATTTCGAAGCGCGCGGGCTCCCAGTCCTGGCCATAGAACTTTGCGCGCAGACCCTGCTTGTTGCCGATCCGCGAGTCGCTCCTGACGCGACTGATCCAGGCGCTGCCGCTCATGCCGCTTCCCCTCCCAAGCCGTTGTTTTGGTCCGCCGACGGCATCCGCTGGGGTTCGCCGGCGGCCAACCCGCCGTGGATAGGCGAGCGCATAATTCGCGGCGAGCCCGATCTGGTCAAGGGACAGCGGCGAATGAGCGGCATGGATCACTGCGGCCGTGTCGCCATTGGCAACATGTCGGCGACGTCATGGACGAGGCGTTCCCGCAAACACCGGCTGGCCGCCGAGGACGTCCGGCTCGTGCACCGGGCCGCGATCATGGCGCGCCGTTTAATTAGTCACAATGTTAGGAAAATGTGAGCGCCTGGCGCGACCGCGGGACGGTTTCGGTCAAGCCGGCAAGGATCGCAGTCCGGTCGGAGGGCTGGTCTCAGGCACCGGCGCCGGGGCAAGCTGCCTGGCCATGTCGATGAGCGGCAGCCTGACGATCGCGCGAAGGCCGTTGCTCCGGTTTTCCAGCACGATGTCGCCGCCGTGGTGGCGGGCGATGGCGCGGGCAATCGACAGGCCGAGCCCGACGCCGCCGGTCTCCCGGTTGCGCGACTGCTCCAGGCGAAAGAAGGGCGCGAACACCTGTTCCATGTCGGCTTGCGGAATGCCGGGCCCGCCGTCATCGACCACGATGTCCAGGCTGTCGGTGCGCCTGACCAGGCTCACCTTGGCCTGCTCGCCATAGCGGACGGCATTTTCGACGAGGTTGCGGATCGCCCGGCGCAGCGAGTCCGGCCGGCAGCGGTACAGCACCTTGGGCCCGTCGCTGACGGTGACGTTTTGGCCCAGCTCCTCGAGGTCGTCGCAGAGGCTGCCGACCAGCGCCGAAAGATCGACAGTTCGCGTCTCCTCCACCGCGGCGTCCTCGCGCGCAAAGGCGAGCGCTGCTTCCGTCATCGTCTGGATTTCCTCGATGGTCTTCAGCATCTTCTCCTGGAGATCGTGATCCTGGACGAACTCGGCGCGCAGCCGGAGCGAGGTCAGCGGCGTGCGCAGGTCGTGGCTGATCGCCGCCAGCATGCGTGTGCGGTCCTCGACGAAGCGCTGCAGGCGCTCCTGCATGCGGTTGAACGCCTCTGCGGTCTGGCGGATGTCGTCCGGCCCTGATTCCGGCAGCCGCGGCACGGCCTCGCCGCGGCCGAACAGTTCTGCGGCATTGGCGAGCCGTCGCAGCGGACGCGCGATTGCCTGCGCCCCGAAAATCGCTATGGCGGACAGGATGAGTGCGGTGAGCCCCAGCGATATCGCCGATTGCGCGGTCCAGAAGGCGCTCGGCATCACCTTGGCGTAGGCGGCATTCAGCCAGGTGCTGTCGTCAAGGCGGACGGAAAGCCCCATGCCGTTTGGGGCGCCGTCCAGATAAAGAAACTTGGCCGGTCGGGTGAACGGGCTGCCACTGCCGGACAGGTCCAGCATGCGCGGCGGCACCGAAGGATCGGCGGCAGCGACCGCGTTCGAGGCCTGCCCGTTCATGTAGGCGGCATATTTGGCGGCAATGCCGGGCAGCGGCTTGGCGAGTTGCGTCAGCGCCTCCTGTTGCCAGGCGAGGGGATTGCTCGGCCCGTCGTGCGAGGTCCAGAAGCGCGTATAGGCGGTGCCGCTGACGTTGAGGATGTCGGGTCGAAGCGAGGGCGGCGTCGTGTCCAGCAAAATGGCAAGCGAGGACGTGCGGCTGACGAACTCGCCCTTGGCCGCCGCGTGCAGGGCTTGTCCGCGCTCGTCCCACGAGATCAGGAAGGTGATCGCCTGCGACAGGGCCAGCGCAAGCAGCACCAGCATGAGGAAGCGGGCCGCCAGGCTGCGTCTCCATAACAGCATCATGCCTGGGCCACCTCGGCGGTGAAGCAGTAGCCGCCGCCCCAGTGCGTCTTGATCAGCATCGGATTCTTCGGGTCCGCCTCGATCTTCTTGCGCAGCCGGCTCACCTGGTTGTCGACGGCCCGGTCGAAACCGTCGGCCGAGCGCCCGACGGTGAGGTCGAGCAGCTGATCGCGGCTGAGCACGATCCCGACATGCTCGATAAAGGCGGTGAGAAGGCGGAATTCGGCCGTGCTGAGTGCGACCGCCACGCCGTCGAGCCCGACCAGCTCCCGGCGGCCGACATTCAGGGTCCAGCGGTCGAAGCGCAGCGCGTTCGACTTGAGCCGACCGCGCTGCGGCGGCAGGCTGTGGACGCGCCTGAGCACAGCCTTGATCCGCGCCAGCAATTCCCGCGGATTGAACGGCTTCGTCAGGTAGTCGTCGGCCCCGATCTCGAGGCCGACGATCCGGTCGACCTCCTCGGCCATGGCGGTAAGGAAGATGATCGGAACGTCGACCGTTCCGCGCACGTGCCGGCAGGCGGCAATGCCGTCCTCGCCAGGCATCATGACGTCGAGGACGATAAGATCGGGCAGGCTGCGGTCGAGCAGCCGCTTGAGCGCGGCCGTGCTGTCGGCGACGCTGACGCGATAACCCTGCTGCGTGAGGTATTTCCCCACGAGATCGCGAATGTCCCTGTGGTCGTCGACGACCGCAATGTGCTGCGCCACTTCCATGCAATGCTCCAAGGTCGCCGCTGAATAGTCGGTCAGTATCGACGATATCTAGTTCGCGTCTACACGGATGATCACCTTCCGCGCCATGGCGGCAATCTCGCCCGACATCAACAAAGCGTGAGAAGTGTAACGAAATGTATCAGAGCACTGCGCCCGCGACAACTTGCGATGAACTGCCGGTGTTCGGGACAAGGTTCTGCGACAGCTCCCGCCTAACTTGGCCCCGTCGCTAGCCGGGACGTCCGGTCTTTGTCGCCAGGGGCGGCATCCAGACTCGATCCTCGCCAGCCTTTGATCGAAGGGATTGCACAATGGCCAGATTGATCATCAACGGCACGCCACGTGACATCGAGGTCGATCCGGACACGCCGCTGCTGTGGGTGATCCGCGAGCAGATCGGGCTTACCGGAACGAAGTACGGTTGCGGCGTTGCCGCCTGCGGCGCCTGCACCATCCATATAGACGGCGTCGCCACGCGCTCCTGCGTGCTTCCGGTGAGCGCGGTCGAGCCCGACCAGCAAATCACCACCATCGAGGGGCTTTCGCCGGACAGCTCGCATCCGGTCCAGCAGGCCTGGCTGGCGCTCGACGTGCCGCAATGCGGCTACTGCCAGGCCGGCATGATCATGGCTGCGGCGGGTCTGCTCATGCAGAACCCGAACCCCGCGGACGAGGACATCAACGCCGAGATCACCAACATCTGCCGATGCGGCACCTACAACCGGGTGCGCGCCGCGATCAAGCTGGCCGCCAAGGCCGGCGAAGCCACGCAACGCGGTTGAGGAGAGCAGTCATGAACGCCACAATTTCCCTCTCCCGCCGCAGCTTCATCATCGGCGTGGCCGCCACAGCCGGCGGCTTGTCCCTCGGATTCAACGTGCCGTTCATCAAGCCGGCACATGCGCAGGGCAGCGAGACTGCGCCGGAGATCAATGCCTGGGTGGTGATCAGGCCCGACGATACAGTGGTCATCCGCATCGCCCGCTCCGAGATGGGGCAGGGGACGCTGACCGGCCTGGCGCAACTCGTCGCCGAGGAGCTGAAATGCGACTGGTCCAAGGTCACGACCGAATATCCGTCGCCGGCCCAGAACCTGGCGCGCGACCGCGTGTGGGGCAATTTCTCGACCGGCGGCAGCCGCGGCATCCGCGAGTCGCACGAGTATGTGCGCATTGGTGGCGCCGTTGCGCGCGAGATGCTGATCGCCGCCGCGGCCGCCGAATGGGGCGTGCCGGCCAGCGAATGCACCGCAAGGATGGGCATGGTCACGCATGCAGCGTCGGATCGCGCCACCTTTTATGGACAGCTGGCTGCCGCCGCCGCGCGAATGACGCCGCCCGCCAATGTCACGCTCAAGGACCCGAAGGATTGGACCATAGCCGGCAAGCCGCTGCCGCGGCTCGACACGGCCGACAAGCTTAACGGCAGCCAGGTCTACGGCGCCGATCTCAAGCTGCCGAACATGCTCAACGCGGCGATCCGGGCCTGCCCGTATTTCGGCGGCAAGGTGGAGAGTTTCGACGCGGCGGCGGTGGCGGGCATGCCGGGCGTGCGCACTGTCGTTCAGGTCGACGAGACCGCCGTTGCGGTTGTCGCCGACACCTGGTGGCGGGCGAAGACCGCTCTCGATGCCTTGCCGATCGTCTGGGACGAAGGCCCCAACAGGCAGGTCACCAGCGCCTCGATCGCGGCGATGCTCGAAGAGGGGCTCGGTGCAAATGACGCCTTCATCGGCGCCAGGCAAGGTGACGCCGGTGCTGCCCTGTCCGCCGCCAACCAGACGGTCACGGCGACATATGCTTTCCCCTACCAGAACCACGCGACCATGGAGCCGATGAACGCGACGGCGCTCTACACGCCGGAGCGCTGCGAGGTATGGGTGCCGACCCAGAATGGCGAGGCCAGCCTTGCTGCAGCGGCCGAGGCCGCCGGCCTGCCGGTGCAGCAATGCGAGGTGCACAAGATCCATCTCGGCGGCGGCTTCGGCCGGCGCGGCAACTTCCAGGACTATGTGCGCCAGGCGGTCAGCATTGCCAGGCAGGTGCCGGGAACGCCGGTAAAGCTCATGTGGTCGCGCGAAGAGGATATGCTGCACGGCGCCTATCACCCGACCACCCGATGCCGGCTGACGGGCGCGCTCGACGCGGACGGCAATTTGACCGCTCTGCACATGCGCATATCCGGCCAGTCGATCCTTGCCGCGGTGCGGCCGCAGGGCATGCAGAACGGCATGGATCCGGTGGTCTTCCAGGGCCTCGTCCTCAGCGGCACGGAAGGCACGCTGGGCTATACCGTGGACAATCTGCTTGTCGACCATGCCATGCGCAACCCGCCGATCCCGCCAGGTTTTTGGCGCGGCGTCAACCTCAACCAGAACGCGCTCTACGTCGAGTGTTTCATGGACGAACTCGCCCATGCCGCCGGCGTCGACCCGCTCGCCTTCCGCCGCAAGCTGATGGCCAAACATCCAAAACATCTCGCCGTGCTGGAGGCGGTCGCCGAACGGATTGGCTGGGACAACCCGGCCGCGGCCGGCGTTCACCGCGGCCTGGCGCAGATCATGGGTTTTGGCAGTTACGTGGCGGCGGCAGCGGAGGTTTCGGTCACCGACGGGCAACTCAGGATCCATCGCATCGTGGCGGCCACCGATCCGGGTCATGTCGTCAACCCGGCACAGGTCGAGCGGCAGGTCGAGGGTTCCTTCGTCTATGGCCTTTCCGCCTGCATCTACGGCGAATGCACCGTCAATGGCGGCCGCATGGAGCAGGAAAACTTCGACAGCTACGAGGTCCTGCGCATGGCCGAGATGCCTGCGGTGGAGACGATCATCCTGCCGTCCGGCGGCTTCTGGGGTGGCGTCGGCGAGCCGACCATCGCAGTCGCCGCGCCGGCCGTCCTCAATGCGATCTTCGCCGCCACCGGAAAACGCATCCGCACACTGCCGCTGAAGAACCATGACCTCGCATGAAATGAGGCGCGCGAAGAACAGGCGCGGCGGACCGGCGCTTGCACCTGTCCTGCTTGCGGCGCTTTTGGCCAGCGCGCCGGCATGGGCCGACGCGGCGCCTGGTGCTGCGGCATGCACCGGCTGTCACGGGCCGGCGGCGCTCGGCTCCGCCATCCCCTCGCTCGACGGCCATGCGGCAGACGAGATCGTCGCCCAGATGCACGCCTTCCGTTCCGGTGAGCGCAAGGCGACGGTCATGGACCGCATCGCCAGAGGATTTACTGAGGAGGAGACGCGCGCCATCGCCGAATGGCTCGCCAAGCCGGAGGCGGCACGCCATGCCCAGCCGTAGAGCCCTGATCGGCGGCGTCGCGGCCAGTGTCGCCGCGGCCGTCCTTGCCGCACCGCAGGTGTGCGCACAGACGCAGCCCGGCGTGATCGTCGTCGGCGGCGGCTTTGCCGGGGCAAGCTGCGCCCGCGCGCTGAAACGGCTGGATCGCGATCTTGCCGTGACGCTGATCGAGCCAGAGGCCGCCTATCTGGCCTGCCCGTTCAGCAATGCCGTGATTGCCGGGCTGCGCGGCATCGAGGCGCAGACCTTTCGCTATGACAAGTTTGGCCGCTATGACCCGTTCGGCAACATCGCGCTGATCCGCAAGCGGGCTGTCGCCGTCGATGCCGAGCGCCGGCGCGTCCGGCTGGAGGATGGTACGGACATCGGCTACACCAGGCTGGTGCTGGCGCCCGGCGTCGACCTGCGCTTCGACGCCTTGCCGGGCTACGACGAGGCGGCGGCGGTGATCATCCCGCATGCCTGGAAGGCGGGCGCGCAGACGCTGCTGCTGCGCGACCAGCTCGCGGCGATGCCGGACGGTGGGGTCGTCATCCTCGCCGCGCCAGCCAATCCGTTTCGCTGCCCGCCCGGTCCCTACGAGCGGGCAAGCCTGATCGCGCATTATCTCAAGACCAGCAAACCCAGATCCAAGCTGATCATCCTCGACGCCAAGGACGCCTTTTCGAAGCAGCGGCTGTTCGAAGCGGCCTGGCAAGAGCTCTATCCCGGCTTGATCGAATGGGTGCCGCTGTCGTCGGGCGGCAGGGTGACGGAAGTCGACCCGGCGACAAGGACGCTGGTGACCGAGTTCGGCAATCACAAGGCCGATGTCGCCAATGTGATCCCGCCGCAGCGTGCGGGCGCGATTGCGCAGTCGGCCGGCGTTGCCGACCAAACCGGCTGGTGCCCGATCGACCCGGTCAGCTTCGAGTCCCGCCTGCAGCCGGCGATCCACGTCATCGGCGACGCGGCGATCGGCGGGGCGATGCCGAAATCCGCCTTCAGCGCCAACGCCCAGGCAAAAGCTTGCGCCGCGGCGGTCGCCGCCCTGATCAGGGAGCGGCCGCCGGCGCAGCCGAAACTCATCAACACCTGCTACAGCCTGGTCGCGCCCGGTTATGGCATTTCGATCGCCGGCGTCTACCAGCCGCGTGACGGGCTGCTTGCCGAGGTGGAGGGGGCGGGCGGCACCAGTCCGCTCGAAGCGCCGCTTTCCGTCCGTGAACAGGAAGCGGCCTATGCGCAGGACTGGTTCCGGACGATCACCAGTGAAGTGTTCGGATGATGAGGCTGGCTTTTCTGGCTTTTTTGGGATTGCAGCTTGCGGCCTCGCCCGGTGCCGGCGAGGAGAGAGGGTCTTATGAGGAGAGGTCTTATGTCGTGACCGGCGATGCGATCATGCAGCCTCTGGTCGGCGGCAAGGGTGATCCGGCGCGCGGAGCCGCGCTGATCGCGGACCGGCAGCGCAGCCTCTGCACGCTCTGCCACAGCGGGCCGTTTCCCGACGCGCATCTGCACGGCACGCTGGCGCCCGACCTGACCGGCGTCGGTGCAAGACTTTCGGAAGGCCAGATCCGGCTGCGCGTGGTCGACATGAAGCGGCTCGTGCCGAACACGATCATGCCTTCCTACTATCGGGTCGCGGATGAGCAAGGCCGGCGTGTTGCCACCGTCTGGCGCGGCAAGCCGATCCTGGGCGGCGCCGATATCGAGGATATCGTCGCTTATCTCACGACGCTGAAGGGGTGATCATGCACGAAGACCCGCTTCGAGTTTACGCAGGCCCGGGAGTTTACGCAGGCCTGGTCGGACGGCGGCAGTTTCTTCGGGCCGGCATGACCGGCCTGCTGGTGATCAGCCTGCCGCGCTGGGCCGTTGCCCGTCCGAGCCTCGAGGAAGCGATCCGGACCTTCACCGGCGGAGCCAACGTTCTCGACGGCCGCGTCCGGCTCGACCTGCCGCCTCTGGTCGAGAACGGCAACGCGGTCGGGGTCACAGTCGTCGCCGAGAGCCCGATGACCGAAGACGACCATGTCCGGCGCATCGCGGTCTTCAACGAGAAAAACCCGGAGGCGAATGTCGCGGTTTTCCACCTCGGGGCGCGCTCCGGCCGCGCCATGGTCTCGACGCGGATCCGGCTTGCGTCCTCGCAGGTCGTTGTCGCGGTCGCGCAGATGAGCGACGGCAGCTTCTGGTCGAGCCGGGCGAGCGCCATCGTCACGCTGGCCGCCTGTATCGAGGACCTTTCATAATGGCGCGCGCGCTCGTCAATGTGCCGAAAGTGGCCAGGCAGGGCGAAGTCGTCGAGATCAAGGCGATGATCGCCCATCCCATGGAAACCGGCTATCGTATCGGCCCGAACGGCTCCAACATCCCCCGCGACATCATCCGCCGTTTCGCCTGCACCTACAACGGCGAGGAGGTGTTTTCGGCCGATCTCTTTCCAGCCGTGTCGGCCAATCCGTTCATTGCCTTCACGCTGGTTGCCACGACGAGCGGCACGATCGACTTTACCTGGACCGACGATGCCGGGAAGACCCAAACGGCGTCGGCTGAAATCACGGTGAACTGATGCATGCGCTCTGGCGGCTTGCAGCCGTCGCTGTCGCCGCTATTTGCGGCACTGTCTCTGCCGCCGGCATCGAAGACGGCGAGAAGCGCTCCGGCTTCGACTTCATGACGCCGCAGACGCAGGCGCTGCAGGCCGACGACATGAGCAATCCCGGCATGCTGTGGGTGCTGCAGGGCGAGCAGCTCTGGCAACAGGCGCAGGGCAGGGCGGATGTCGCCTGCTCCGGCTGCCATGACGATGCGCGCCAGACGATGCGCGGCGTTGCAGCGCGCTACCCGGCCTTTGACGCGGCGACCGGCCGGCCGATCGATCTTGCCGGGCGTATCAACTCCTGTCGAGCGGAGCGCCAGCAGGCCGAGCCGCTGGCGCCGGAGTCCGAGGCTTTGCTCGCCCTGACGGCCTATGTGACGCATCAGTCGCGCGGCATGCCAATCACACCGGCGACCGACGCCCGGCTCGCGCGGTTTCGCGACAACGGCCGGCGTCTGTTCCAGAGCCGCATCGGACAGCTCGAGCTCTCCTGCGCCTCCTGCCACGACGACAATTGGGGCAAACGGCTCGGCGGCAGTGTCATCCCGCAGGCGCATCCGACCGGCTATCCGCTCTACCGGCTGGAATGGCAGGCGGTCGGCTCGCTGCAGCGGCGCCTGCGCAACTGCATGATCGGGGTCAGAGCCGAGCCCTTCGCATTCGGCGCGCCCGAACTCGTCGACCTGGAGCTCCATCTGACGGAGCGGGCCCGTGGCCTTCTGGTCGAGACGCCGGCCGTGCGGCCGTGATGCCCGACAGCGGATGGTTGTTCACCTGCCTCCGACGGACAGTTGATTGCAATGCGGCGCTCGGCCGGTAGCCAGAGCTGCGCACTCCCACGCTCTTGCATTCTGAGCTTGTGGGTCTTCGATCGATCTGCGCCTAGTTCAGGTCTTCATCCAATTTTGCAGAAGCGGCCCTTTGCTCCCATAGACGGGATCCTTGCGTGGACGACCTACCTTCCGGATCGTGGCCAGCGCGCCATCATGCTGCTGGGCAGTCGTGCATTCGTCATAGGTCCCAAATGGAGGGTAGGCGCCGACAACCAGAAAATCGTCGGACGCCGAAAGGCATTGGTGCCCGGTGCCGGCCGGAAGAACCGCGACGTCGCCGGCCTTCAGTGACAGGGTTCGTCCCCTCTTGCCTCCAAACCGGACTTTGGCCGTACCGGCCGCAACCCCGAGCACCTCATGTATTCGTGAATGGTAGTGAACGTAGTCGTAGATGGCATTCCGCCAGCCATCCCCCCATCCATTGGCCTCAAAAAGCTCCTCCAAGACGGCTGCGGGATCAAATTCTTCGGGCAGCTTCACTGCGCTGCGATAGACGACAAGCGGCCAAAACGGATGATTGGGAACCAGGCCATCATCCTTGAACCAAAACTCATTCGCTTTTCGCCGCCTAACGAGATCGGTTACTCCTTGCTTGCCCGGTCTTGCGACACCGGTAACCTGCTCGACAGCTTTCTTGGTACTCTGCAGAATGCTCATGATGTAGCCTGCATTGCTGGTTGTCGGAAGACGAGCCTTCATGCCGATTCAACCGGCTGCATGCCGGTCGGTTCCGCTACCTTTTGGCCCACGGCAATCCAGCCGGATTTGTTCGATGACCGCAGGAGATAGTCGGCATGAGTAACGTGGTAACGCTGCATGGTGACAAGCGCTGGAAAGCGGTTCTTGTCTACGGCCACCAGAACGGCCCGATTACGATCGAACATTATCTTGAAGAGATTTCCGAGCTTCATAACATCATTGAACACGGCCCGGACTGGAACACCCTGATTGCATGCACGGTGACAATCAACCGTCCCGACGGTGGTGAGGAGCAGAACAGCGAGGAAAAGGAGGCACGCCGTGAACATCGGTGAGGTCCGCGGGAAACTATATTGAGTGCTGCCCACGCAAGCAGCACTCAAGCATCTGAAATCCGGTATCGATTCCTACGGATGTACCCGTCAGACTCGAGGCCCCGAGCACGTGCACAATGTGCTTGCAAATCCCTGGCGAGGGCAGGGCCAGCAATCGAGCGTTCTCGCCTCATGATGAAACCCAAGGCCTCATCGGCTCTCTGTGGCGGTCATTTTTCGGTGCTGATTCATGACAAACCATTCATGACAAACCATTCATGGGCAATCTCATGAGCTTCGATGACCTCGACCTGAATTTGCTGCGCGTGTTCGACGTCATGATGCGCGAAAGAAGCGTCACGCGTACGGCATGCGAATTGGGAAGAACGCAATCTGCGATCAGCCATTCCTTATCCAGGCTGCGGCACCTTTTCGGCGACAAGCTGTTCACGCGCGATGGAGGCGTTATGAGGCCAACGCCGCGGGCGGTCGAGCTTCTGCCAGACATTTCGGCCGGATTGGCAACGATTCGAGCCTCGATTGATCGCCATCAAACTTTCGATCCCGCAACCACTCGGCGGAACTTTCGTGTCGGGCTCACCGACTACCATGCGATGATCATCATACCACGTCTTCTCCGGGAGTTTTCTAGGCAGGCGCCCGGTGCCACGTTGAATATCATTCCAGCGAACGGGCTCGATATCTCGTCCTCGGTTCATCTTCGACAGATCGACTGTGCATTGACTGGAGCAGTGATCAAGGACGACCCAAGCCTGTTGAAGATCGAACTGGGCCAGGATCGTCTCTTCTGCGCAGTTTGGAGCGGCAGCCAAATCGCAAGTTCGGCGATGTCGTTGGAGACATATCTGTCAGCGTCTCACTTGCAGGTTTCCGCCGATGGCGTTTCCAGCGGACTTGCGGATGCCGCCCTCAAGGAGCTTGGTTTGCGGCGGAACGTGGTCGCGACGATATCGAATTATCTGGCACTTCCGTGGGTCTTGCGAGGCACCGAACTTGTTGCTCATTGTGGTGACGGAATCCTCCAAATCCTTGATAAAGCGAGTGAAGTGACTCTCCTTTCGCCGCCCCTGCCGATCCCAAATGTGAGCGCGTGGTTGCTCCTTCATCCGCAGATGGCCACGGACCCAGGGACGATCTGGCTCAAAGAAGTTCTCTCAAACATCTACTCTGAGTCACAGATTAAAAAGAGAGAAATTGTTTCTGAGAGAGAACAGAAGAAATAAACAGGAGACACACGGCTGAAACCATTACGAGTGCAGCCATTGTATGAGCAGACCTCATAGTCATCATGACGAGAATGAATTTGACCAATAATGAGGCCTGCGCAACCTTGGTGCTCCACAAAAAAATAAGGGGAACCAAGATGCAAGCAATTCTCAAGGGTCTGGTCGGAGCAGCGGTAGGGCTCGTTGTATCCAACGCGTCCGCCGCGACGATCGAAAATGTTAGGAAGAACGGAGTTCTGACCTGCGGAACCAACTCAGCGACGGCCGGATTTAGCCTTCCAGACAATGAGGGCAAATGGACCGGGTTCGTGGTCGACTATTGTCGCGCTGTTGCAGCAGCGGTTCTGGGCGATGCGCAGAAGGTAAGGTTCATTCCGCTTACGCCGAAGGACCGGTTCACCGCGCTTCAGTCGGGCGAGATCGATATACTCGCACATAACGCAACCTGGACGTCATCCCGCGACACGTCTCTCGGAATACTTTTTGCGGGCACGTATTTCTACGATGGCCAGGGTTTTATGGTCCGCAAAGCGGAGAACATCGGTTCGGCCAAGGATCTGGATGGCGCATCCATCTGCGTCACCCAGGGCACGACGACAGAATTGAACCTCGCCGATTACTTCCGGTCGCATTCGATGAAATTCTCGACCGTCGGGTTTGCCGATGAAGAAGCCGTCGTAAAGGCCTACGACGAAGGCCGCTGCGACGTCCTCTCCGCCGACACCTCCACCTTGAATGCGTCGCGCCAGCGCATGGCGAAGGCCGACGACAGCATCGTGCTTCCAGAACTCATCTCCAAGGAGCCGCTTGGGCCAGCCGTGCGGCAGGGCGATGATCATTGGCTCAACGTGGCCAAATGGACGCTCCTTGTCATGGTTGCTGCCGAGGAACTGGGTGTAACCTCTGAGAATGTCGATGAAATGAAGTCGTCGGACAACCCGAACATTCGCCGGCTGCTCGGAGCGGAGGGCAGCCTTGGAAAGGATCTCGGGCTTGGCGATACCTGGTCCGTGGACGTTATCAAGCAGGTCGGCAACTATGGCGAAGTGTTCGATCGCAATATCGGCAAGGCCTCGCCGCTCAAGATGGAGCGCGGCCTGAACGCTCTTTGGAGTGAGGGCGGTCTCCAGTACGCCCCGCCGATCCGCTAGGCTGGGTTGGTCCACAAGACGCCAGCGATTGCGCCGGCGTCTTAGTCCACATCAACACAGGAACAGGGTCATGTCCGACGTGCTGCCCGCCGCGCCCTCGCGCAGGAGCCTGTCCTTGCACGACGCCAAGGTCCGGGGCATCATCTATCAACTTTTGCTAGCGGGCAGCCTGCTGGCATCGGCCGTGGGCATTGCCGTTCAGACTGCGTCGAACATGAGGGCACGCGGGATTCCGCTGTCTTTCGGCTTCTGGAACGAGGCCGCCGGCTTCGACATCAATCAGACGCTGATCCCCTACGACACGCTCTCCACCTACGGCCAAGCGTTCTGGGTGGGCGTGGTCAACACCCTCTATGTGAGCCTGCTTGGGATCGTGTTGGCCACAGTCTTGGGCTTTGTCGTCGGCATTGCCCGCCTGTCACCGAACTGGATCGTTTCAAAGGTCGCGGCTTCGTATGTCGAGATCATACGCAACATCCCGTTATTGCTGCAGCTTTTGTTCTGGTACAATGCAGTCCTGAAAGCGCTGCCTGCGCCGAGGGCGTCGATCGAACTCCCCGGCGGCATCTATCTGAACAATCGCGGTCTCATCATTCCGGAAATCCAGCTCTACGCAGGAGCAGGTACCGTGGGACTTGCATTCCTGGCGGCCAGCTTCTTCTGCGTCGCTTTTTGGTCCTACGCCAGACGCGCACAGAACCGCACCGGAAAGCAGCTGCCCGTGCTTTGGGTCAGCCTCGCTGCCTTGATCGGACTGCCTCTGATCGTCTTCCTCCTGGTCGGTTCGCCGGTGTCGTTCGTGACGCCAGAGTTGAAAGGGTTCAATTACCGGGGTGGACACCAGCTTTATCCGGAGTTCGCCGCGCTTCTGATCGGTCTGTTCGTCTATACCGCTTCCTTTATCGCGGAAATTGTCCGCAGCGGTATCCAGGCTGTGCCGAAATGCCAGACCGAAGCTGCTCATGCGCTCGGGCTTGCGCCGGGCAAAACGCTTCGCCTGGTCATCGTTCCGCAGGCACTGCGCATCATCATACCGCCCCTGACCAGCCAGTACCTGAATCTCACGAAGAACTCCTCACTCGCCGTGTTTATCGGCTACCCCGATCTCGTTCAGATTTTCGCGGGAACGGTGCTCAACCAGACTGGCGCCGCCGTCCAGGTGATGGCGATTACGCTGTCGGTCTACCTCGCGATCTCCCTCGTCATGTCGATGACCATGAACGCGTTCAATCAACGTTTCGCGATCGTCGAGAGGTGATGCATGAGCGGCCAGTCCCTGCATCCGCACCTCGTTAGCGCTCCGCTTCTGCCGCCTATGGCGCCGCCTTGTGGAATCCGGCCGAGCCCGGCGACCTGGATCAGAAAGAACCTGTTCTCGACGCCGTTCTCCGGCGTGCTGACGATCTGCTTCACAGTTCTCGCCGCATGGCTTCTGCATCAGTTCGTGAGTTTTGCAGTCTTGGATGCAGTCTGGGCCGGCGGACAGGAAGAATGCCGCGCCAACCCTGAGGGCGCGTGTTGGCCGTTCATCGTGGAGAAATTCGACTATCTCCGTTACGGGGCATATCCGGTTTCCGAGCGCTGGCGGGTGGACCTGACGCTGGCGATCGGCGCCGTGCTGATCGCCTGGCTGCTGTGGAAACGGGCGCCGCGGCGCAATGTGGCGGCGTTGCTGTTCTTTGTTGCCTACCCGGTCATCGCCTTCGCGTTGCTGCGCGGTGTCGCGTCCTTCAATCTGCCGGTCATCGATACCGTCTTGTGGGGTGGGCTGCTCATCACTCTGCTCATGTCGATCGTGGGCATCGTCTTCTCGCTGCCGCTCGGTGTGCTTCTCGCGCTTGGCCGACGATCGGAGCTTCCCCTCGTCAGAGCAGTGTGTGTGATCTTCATCGAGGTCGTCAGGGGTGTGCCGTTCATCACGGTGCTGTTCATGGCGAATTTCATGATGCCGCTCTTCGTCCCCGACTATCTGACGCCCGATCGGCTGCTGCGTCCGCTGATTGCAATAGCGCTGTTCTCGTCCGCCTACATGGCCGAGGTGGTGCGCGCAGGCCTTCAGGCGATCCCGAAGGGGCAATATGAGGCGGCAAACGCGCTCGGCGTCAGCTATTTCACCATGATCCGTCTGATCATCCTACCGCAGGCGCTCACTATCGTCATCCCAGGCATCGTCTCGACCTTCATCGGGCTGTTCAAGGACACGACGCTGGTGGCGATCGTCGGCATTGCGGACTTCCTGAGAGCCGTCGAAACGGCGCGAGTCGACCCGAACTGGGCCGGGCCGACGATCTCCTCGACCGGCTATCTCTTCGCCGGGCTGGTCTACTGGATCTTCTGCTTTGGAATGTCCCGGTACTCGCAGTCGATGGAGCGCGCGTTGGCGCGCGGCCACAAGAGCTAGGAAGCGGATGTGCGACAGGCAGTTTCAGCAGCGAGGCACGCGGCGCAAATCCTCTAATGGCCGAAAACCACACCGGAAACCAGGCAATGGCTTGTGCAGATGCATCGCAACCGACGGTTGCGGAAAGAAATGTTGGAATGATCGACTTCGACAGGATCTATGATCGCCACCAGTTTGGGTCAGTCAAATGGGCCAATCAGTGGGACGAATTCTCGCCTCGGGTCGAGGGCGAAGATCTGCTTTCGCTGTGGACCGCGGACATGGATTTTCGCGCGCCTGAAACCGTCATCGCGCGGCTGCGTGAAGCGGCGGACCATGGAATCTATGGCTATACCCGCCGCGACCCCCGTCACTACGAGATTGTGCAATCATGGTTCGCGCGTCGGCACGGCTGGTCGCCGGCACTGGAATCGCTGCTGCCGGCGCCTGCGATCATGCCGTCGGTAGCCGCGATGCTTCGGACCTTCACCAAGCCCGGGGACGGGGTGATCGTGCAGTCTCCCATTTACTCGCCCTATTTCGAAGTGATTCAGGGGAACGGCAGGAAGCTGCTGGTCAACAGGCTAAGGTTGCAGGATAACCGATACGAGCTCGACCTGGAGAACTTCGCGAAACTGGCAGCCGGCGCCAAGGCCTTCCTGTTGTGTAATCCGCACAATCCAGCTGGAAAGGTGTGGACGCGGAGGGAATTGACAGCGCTGAACGATGTCTGCGAGCGCTACGGCATCCTTGTCATATCTGATGACATCCATTGCGATATCAGATTGTCGGATCGCCCGCACATCGTCTTCTCGTCCCTCTCGGAGGATGCCGCGGAAAAGTCATTCATCTGCACGGCGCCAACGAAGACCTTCAATCTGGCCGGCGTGCCCTCCGCAACCGTGTCGGTGGCCAACAAGCAGCGGCGCGAGGCGCTTCTGGCCACCATGCAGGCATCGTTCATGGTCAATGCCAACTTCTTTGGGCGGCTGGCGCTAGAGGTCGCCTACAGCACCGGCGCGCCGTGGCTGGATCAGCTGACGCGCTACATCGGCGGCAATGTCGATCTCGTCCTCAACTTCGCCGAGGATCGCCTGCCGGGCATCACACCGATGCGGCCGGACGCTTCCTTCCTGGTGTGGCTGGATGCGCGCGGGCTCGATCGGAGGGTCGGAGGCGTTCAACGGTTTTTCGTCGACCGAGCCGGAGTCAATTTGTACGACGGGCGCGTCTATGGACCCGGCGGTGAAGGCTTCATTCGCCTCAATGTCGGTTGCCCTCGTCCGCTGTTGCGCAGAGGGCTCGAACGCATGTCCAGGGCGCTGGAGTCGTTGTGAGAGCGTTGACGGGACCGGAGCGGCCCAGCGGCATCGGCGATAGCCGCCCTGCGGCATCGGCGATAGCGTGCTTGCATTCAGCTCCAGGCGTGGCTGGCCAATCCATAGACCCAGGGCTCGTTGCTTTCGCGGTTCAGAAAGCGGCGGCCTTTGGACATCGTCGTCACTGTCTCGGCAATGCCGAGGCCGCTCTGCTGAAGAAACTCGGCAAACACGCCATCCTTCTCGCGCGTATCGACGCGGGCGAATCGACCTGCCAGCTTCTTCAGATGGACGGCTGAGAGATGGACCGCGTCCTGGTCGTTTCGGGCTACTGTGGGACCAATCACATGGCCGCGCCCGAACTCGCGACACATGGAATAGCCAACGACCTCGCCGCCGCGACTCAAAGTGGCGATCGAGGCATCCTCCGAGAGCAACGCAAGCAGCCTTGCACGGTTGGTCCCGAATGCGCGCGCGTCCAGTTCGGTGATCTCGCGAAGTCCGCCGCTGGGCAGATCACTTAATTCACCATCCGGAGCTGGCATTGGCGGGAGTTTTTGTGGGATCTCGCCCTGGCGCATGTAGACGATCGCCTCGTTCGTGAAGCCGAGCGACACATACAGAGGATAGGCGGCATGGGTGGCATTCAGGGCCAGATTGCGATCCCCGCACTGCTCGAGGACCTGGTCCATGAGCCATCGGCCGCCTCCCTGCGCCTGTGCGCGAGGCGTCGTGATCACCAGGCCGATGGTGGCAAAATCGTCCCCTTGGGGAAACCACATCGCGCTTCCGAAGACGCGCCCGATTCCGTCAACGGCGACGATGCCGTGGCCGGCGCGGCGCAACAAATCCCAGTCCTTGGGACGATGCGGCCAGCGGACCGAAATCGATAGTGCATGCAGCAGATCAACATCGACATCATTGATGTCTCGCGCGACCAGTTCAAAGGATTTCAGGCGTACTGATCTCTGCATCTCAGTCGATCCGCTCCTTCAACGAATGTCTTTCAACGAATGCCCAGGGCACGCGGTGTTAAATCCTGGCGCCGATAGCCATGTTTGCGACAGGCCTCATTTGCAGCAGCATTACAGGGGAACGCCAGCAGGTTTCGCTGGTTCGAGGCGTTTTTTCGCAATCTTCAACCAAAGCACGACGCGATTCGGCAGGGAACACTGCTGCTCAGGGATAGGCTGGTCGCAACCTACAGTGTGCAAGCAGAGCGGACAGCCATGAACGTGGAAGAAATCCTCGCGACCCTGACTGCGTTTCCCTCAGTTGTGGGCACGCCAAACGGCGAGATCGTCGATTGGATCCGCGACCACTGTCAGGCAGCCGGAGCCGAGGTGACGGTTCTGCCCGGTCCCGAGGGCGACCGGTCCAACCTGTTCGTCACGGTCGGCCCGCGCGCCGGTCGGGGCTACATCATCTCCGGACATATGGATGTCGTGCCGGCCGGCGAGCCGGAATGGAGCTCCGATCCGTTCGTCCTGCGTCGCGAGGGCGGCAGGCTTTACGGCCGCGGCACCACCGACATGAAGGGCTTTCTCGCCTGCGCATTGGCCGCGCTGCCAGGACTTGCGGCAATGAACCTGCGGCAGCCAGTCCATCTCGCATTCTCCTACGACGAAGAGGCGGGGTGCCGTGGTGTGCCGCATCTCCTGGCTGTGTTGCCGAGCCTGTGCGAGAGGCCGCTTGGCGCAATTGTCGGCGAGCCCAGCCGGATGCAACCTGTGCGTGCGCACAAGGGAAAGGCCGCGGCGCGGCTCGAAGTGATCGGGCGATCCGGCCACTCGTCACGCCCCGATCTCGGACTCAATGCCGTGCACGCCATGGCCGGCGTCATCTCGCACGCCGTGGCCTACGGCCAATCGCTCACGGGCGGCCCTCTCGATCAAAATTTCGAGCCCCCATACTCTTCCTTGCAGGTGGGTGTCATCGCCGGTGGACAGGCGGTCAACATCATCGCTGGCCACTGCACAGCCGATATCGAGGTGCGTGCCGTGCCGGGCGTTTCCCCAGCATCCCTGCTTGAGCCGGTCAAAGCCCGGCTTTTCGATCTGCGCGACAGCGGCTTCGAGGTGGCCTGGCACGAATTGAGTTCCTATCCCGCCCTTGCGCCGGCGGATGGGAGCAAGCTGGCGGCCGTTCTGAGCGAGCTGACCGGACAGGAGCCGCTCACAGCGGTCAGCTACGGCACCGAGGCCGGACTTTATCAGCAGGCCGGGATCGATGCGATCATTTGCGGCCCCGGCGAAATTTCCCGCGCGCATCGTCCCAATGAATACATCGAGATCGGTGAACTTGCTGCCTGCCAGAGCATGATCGAAGATCTCGGCGCGCGCCTTGCAGCCTGAGGAAGGGCGGGTTCCATGGCATTTCTTTTCAACTCCGATGCGGCGCGTGCTGCGGTGTTCCGCGAGATTTTTGCGCGCGAACTCCCGGATCTGGAATTCTTCCATTCCGGCGATGAGTTGGAGCCGGACAAGGTGCGCTATCTCATCACCTGGACGGTGCCGGACGACATCTCCTGCTACCGCAACCTGGAAGTGCTGTTTTCGATCGGAGCCGGCGTCGACCAGTTCAAGCAGGACGTCGTGCCGAGCCATGTGAAGCTGGTGCGCATGGTCGAGGACGGCATCATCCGCATGATGCAGGAATACGTCGCGCTTGGCGTGTTGGCGCTCCACCGGGAGATGCCCGCCTATCTCGAGCAGCAGAAGAGGTGCCTCTGGCAACCGATTGCCGCTCGACAGGCGGCTGAGCGCCGGGTCGGTCTTCTTGGTCTTGGCATGCTGGCGCAGGCGGCAATCGAGCGCCTGAAGCCGTTCCAGTTTCCGCTTGCCGGGTGGAGCCGCAGCGAAAAGCGGATAGAGGGCGTCGATTGTTTTCACGGCGCCGATCAGTTGCCCCGCTTTCTGAAGCAGACGGACATTCTCGTCTGCCTGCTACCGCTGACGCAGGAAACCAGCGGCATTCTCGATGCAAAATTCTTCTCCTTGCTGCCAGCCGGGGCGCGGCTGCTGCATGTCGGCAGGGGTCCGCAACTCGACCAGGCCGCGCTGATCGACGCGCTCGACAGAGGCCACGTATCCGCGGCGATGCTTGATGTCACTGATCCGGAACCGCTCCCGGAAGACCATCCGCTGTGGTCGCATCCGAAGGTGATGATAACGCCGCACATTGCCTCGGTGACACAACCACATACGGCGGCGCAAGCCGCCGTCGACAACGTCCGGCGCCACCGCGCCGGCGAAGAACTGATCGGCCTCATCGATCGGACACTCGGCTACTAACCAGGAGACCCACATGTCACTGCTGACCACGATCGACACAAATCCCGCCTTCACGCCGAAGGAGGCATTGCCGCTGCCTGAGCGGCTCATTTCCGGCACTCCATCCTTCAAGAGCTGGGCGCAGGATGCCTCGAAAGGTGAGAAGGTTCTGACCGGTGTCTGGGAGGCGACCCCCGGTGAGACGCATTCGATCAAGGGCACCACCTACGAGTTCTGCCACATCATTTCAGGTGTGATCGAAATCGAGGAGAAGGGCGGCGAGACCAAGACCTATCGCGCCGGCGACAGTTTCGTGATGAAGCCCGGTTTCGTGGGTGTCTGGCGCACGATCGAGACCGTGCGCAAGATCTACGTCTGCGTTTACGACTGAGTCCAGTGCTCAAGGTACGGCCGAGTAGAGCGCGCGGCGGTTCCAGAACAATCGACTATCCAAGTTCGGCCCGACGCGATTCGACGCTGTCGGGCCGCTCATTCTCGACGAAAAATGCGGCGCGCGGTCTGCTATGGTTCCGCTAGTGCGAATGAGGACCTAGATCGATGAAGACCTATGACATTGCGCTCATCCCCGGCGACGGCATCGGCAAGGACGTGACCGGGGCGGCATGGCAGGTGATGCAGGCCGCAGCCAAACGGGGCGGTTTCGCCCTTGATGGCACACGCTTCCCATGGTCGTGCGCCTACTACCTGGAAACCGGCGCAATGATGCCGCCAGACGGCATCGAGACACTCCGAAAATTCGATGCGATCTATCTCGGCGCTGTAGGCTGGCCCGCGGAAGTACCCGACTCAGTATCGCTTCACGGACTGCTGCTGCCGATCCGGAAAGGGTTCACGCAGTACGCCAACATACGGCCGCACAGGCTGTTGCCGGGCGTTCAGGGGCCCCTCCGCTCCGATGGTTTCGACATCCTGTGCATTCGCGAGAATACGGAAGGCGAATATTCCGGCGCCGGCGGGCGCGTGCATTCCGGCACGGCCAATGAGGTCGCGATTGAGACGTCAATCTTCACGCGTGCCGGTGTCGAACGGATCATGCGTTTCGGTTTCGAACAGGCGCGGGCGCGCGGCAAGAAGCTCGCATCCGTGACCAAATCCAACGCCCAAAAGCATTCCATGGTTTTCTGGGATGAGGTCACGCGTGAGGTGGCGAAGGACTATGCCGATGTCGAGGTCTCGCACTACCACATCGACGCCATTGCCGCCCGCATGGTGCTGGCGCCGGAAAGCCTCGACGTGATCGTCGCCTCGAACCTGTTTGGCGACATCCTCACGGATATTGGAGCGGCCATTCAGGGCGGGCTGGGTTACGCCGCCTCCGCCAATATCAATCCCGATCGCAGTGCGCCTTCCATGTTCGAACCGGTCCACGGTTCGGCGCCCGACATCGCGCATCTCGGTGTCGCCAATCCGATCGCCGCGATCTGGTCGGGTGCGATGATGCTCGAGCATCTGGGCGAGGGGCATGCTGCGGCAGAAGTGATGTCGGCAATCGAGTCCATAACCGCGCGGGGCATTGGCACGATCGCAGGCAAGGACCGGACTGAAACAATCACGCAAGCCGTGCTTGCGGCGTTGAGCTGAAAGGGCAGAGGAAAGACCATGAATGCGATAACGAAGATTGGCACGTTTGACGATGCGGACCTGTTCCGCCAGCAGGCGTTGATTGGCGGTGTGTGGCGGGAAGCGGATACAAAGGCCGCCGTCGAGGTCACCAACCCTGCCACCCTGGCCGTTCTTGGCAGCGTTCCCGATATGGGCGGCGACGACACCCGGGCCGCGATCGGTGCTGCGGCCGAGGCATTCAAAAGCTGGAAGAAGACGACCCATGCCGAGCGTGCGAGATTGCTGGAGCGCTGGCACGACCTCATTCGCCAGCACGAACAGGATTTGGCGCTTCTGCTGACGCTGGAGCAGGGCAAGCCGCTTGCCGAGGCGTCGGCGGAAATCCGCTACGGCGCATCCTTTGTAAAATGGTTTGCGGAGGAGGCGCGCCGCATCGGTGGCTCGACCATTCCGTCACCCACCGCCGATCGCCGCATTCTGGTTCTTAGGGAAGCAGTCGGCGTCTGTGCCATCATCACACCGTGGAATTTCCCCAACGCGATGATCACGCGCAAAGTAGCACCGGCGCTGGCCGCCGGCTGCACGGTGGTGATCAAGCCGTCGGAATTTACGCCGTTTTCGGCGCTCGCGCTCGGTGTCCTGGCGGAGCGGGCGGGCATCCCGGCAGGCGTTATCAACATCGTGACCGGCATGCCGGGCGAGATCGGCAAAGAGCTGATGGCCAACGAAACGGTGCGCAAGATCTCGTTCACCGGTTCGACCCGCGTCGGCGCGCTGCTCATGCGTGGCGCGGCCGACAGCATCAAGCGGCTGAGCCTGGAGCTTGGCGGCAACGCGCCCTTTATCGTCTTTGACGACGCCGATCTGGATAACGCAGTTGAAGGTGTGATCGTATCCAAGTTCCGTAATGGCGGTCAAACCTGCGTTTGCGCGAACCGGATTCTCGTGCAGGAAGGCGTTTACAACGCTTTCGCCGAAAAGCTGAGCCAGCGCGTCACGCGGATGAAGGTTGGCGCGGGGACCGACGAGGGCACTGAGATTGGCCCGATGATCAACGCGGCCGCGATCGACAAGATCGAGCGTCACATCGCGGATGCGAAGCAGAAAGGTGCCCAGATCCTCGCCCAAAGCGAGGCAGTGCCCGACGGCAGGCAATATGCACGGCCCGTCGTCCTGGGGGAGGCTACCACCGAGATGCTCCTGGCATCGGAAGAGACCTTCGGACCGGTGGCGCCGCTTTTTCGCTTCGAGACGGAGGAAGACGCCATCACGATCGCAAACGCTACGCCGTTCGGCCTTGCCGCTTACTTCTACACCGACGACCTCAAACGGTCATGGCGTGTCGCCGAGGCGCTGGAGTTCGGCATGGTCGGGCTCAATACCGGCCTGATCTCGACCGAGGTTGCGCCTTTCGGCGGTGTCAAGCAGTCAGGCGTGGGGCGGGAAGGATCGCAGCTCGGCATCGACGAATATCTCGAGGTCAAGACGCTTCATGTTGGCGGGCTTAATTAGAGGCCTTTCGGAGTCGCAACTGCGAACTAAAGTGCGTCGCGTTTGACCGGCCTCATGCGGCGCGCTTTAGGTTGTTGTTTATGCTGTCGCTATCGCAAAACCGCTGCACACCCTCGGTCAGGCCCAGGGTCAGGCCTGAGGGCATCCCTTAGCGCGACATGCATTGGAACACAGTCCCCTTTTCAGCGGCCGATTTTCAGTGGCAATCGCAAACCTCCGGGATTAGCCGAAGCATCCCTCCACTTCGGTCGGGTAGAGGCGATGGGCGACCATCGCCTCTACCTCGACCGAAGTTGGGGCGGCTTATGCCAATCGCCAGCGTTGGAGATTTGGCTGCCCGACCGTCAGGCAGCGAAGGTCCACCGCCGTATGGATGTCAGGGTCTACGCTGCGCCGCTCGCTCCTTGCTCCGCCCTGGGACGACGAGCGAGGGGTGGTTCGGTCAATCCCAGGCTCCGAGGGCATGCTTTTGTGCGACATGCATCAGCAATGAGAAAGGGGCGGTCGAAACCGCCCCTTTCTCATTTCGATACTTCGAATGCCGCGATGGCCGGAGGCCCGCCGGCCTCAAGCAACTTCCCGAACGGGCTCCAGGCCGACGGCGGCGGCCAGCCCGCCGATATCCTTGATCTCGGTATATTCGTAGAAGGGGTTCGCGGGCTCGTGGCCGCGGTTCACCCAGACCTTGCTCTTGATGCCGAGATCGTAGGCGGTCATCAAATCGTAGCGGAAGGAGGACGAGACATGAGTGATGTCCTCGGGGCCGCAGCCGAGCTTGTCGAGCATGTATTCAAAGCCCTTCATCAGCGGCTTATAGGCGCCAACCTCTTCGGCGGTGATGACGGTGTGAAAGGGCGCGCCGAGCTTTTCCACATTCGACATGATCAGGCTGTTCATGGAGTTGGACAGGATCACCAGTGGGATTTCCTTGGCCACTCTGGACAGGCCAGCCGGGACGTCGGGGTGCGGACCCCAGGTCGGCACTTCGTCATAGATGCGTTGGGCGTCTTCGGGTTTGAACTGGATACCGATGCGCTTGCAGCTGCGTTCGATGGAATTCTGCACCACCTCGAGGAAGGGTTTCCATGGCCCCAGCACCTCGTCAAGGCGATAGCCTCTAAAAGCCTCCACGAAGCTGGCCATTGCCTCCGGGGAGAGGCGCTCGCCGTAGCCGCGCCGAGCCGCGCCGGCCATATCGAAATTGGTGAGCGTACCGTAGCAGTCGAAGGTGATGTATTTCGGTCTGAACGTCGACATGGCGACAATCCTCCTATTTTTTCTCGGCACAGCGTGCCTGTACCACAATCACCATAGTCGGAGATCTGGAAGACTAACGGCCGCATTCGCGGCGACCTGAAGCAGATCGTTTCGTATTGCATCGCCGGTTTGGCAGAGAGTTGCGCCAGGTGTCCTTTCGAGCTTTGGCAGCGGCGCGGCCTGTCGGCCTTGCTCCGGCAGAAGATGCGGCACGAGCGGCGAAGGATAGTGAAAACGCGTCGCGCTTGGCTGCCGGTCGGAAGGAACTGCTGTCTTTGCTGGTCTACCGTCAGCACTGAAGACGAAGGCTGGAAATTCATCATGACCACACGACAGATCATCCTTGAAGAGATGACACCGGGGCACCTGGAAGGTGCTGTCGAGTTGTCTCGCCAAGTCAATTGGCCGCATCGCCGCGAGGATTGGGAACTGGCCCAGCCGGTCAGCCGGGGGATCGTCGCCCTGGAAGAAGAACGCGTGGTGGCGACCATCATGATGACCCCCTACGGCGACGATGCCGCCGCCATCAACATGGTGATCGTCGATGCGGCGATGCGCGGCCGCGGACTCGGCCGAAAGATGATGGAAGAGGCGCTTGCCAAGGCGGGTGAGCGCACCTGTTGCCTGACGGCGACACGGGAAGGCCTGCCGCTCTATGAGAAGCTGGGCTTCGTCACGACTGGCGAGATCGTGCAGCATCAGGGCGAGGCGTTGGCAGTTTCGGCGCCGGCCCGTGTATCCTGGGCAGAGAGCGGCGATCTTGCCCGCCTCGAGGTGCTGGATCGCGAGGCATTTGGCCATGACCGTTCGGCGCTGATGAAGCGGCTTTTCGAGCGCGCGAAGCTCGCTGTCATTCGCGATGACGGCGATATCCAGGCCTTTTCCGCCATCCGGCCATTCGGCCGGGGGCTGGTCATCGGGCCGGCGGTGGCGAGGAACGGTGCCGAGGCCAAAGCACTGATCGACTTTCTGCTCGCCCATCATCAGGGCAAGTTCGTCCGTGTCGATACCGACGTCTCAACGGATCTTGCTGAATGGCTCACCGGGCGCGGGCTCGCGCACGTCGGCGGTGGGATCACGATGCGACGCTCCATGGCCACGCACAGGGAAAGCAAGCCGGCGCATCATCGCACATATGCGTTGGTCAGTCAGGCACTCGGTTAAATCAGGCACTCGGTTGAATCGGAGGAAGAAATGCTGGCAAATTCACTGATCGAACTCGATCGCGCACATCTGGTTCACCCGTTTTCATGCTATCGGAGCCACGAGGAGACGGGCGTGCGGGTGCTCAAATCCGCCAAGGGCGCAACGGTGACCGATGCAAGCGGGAAAACCCTGCTGGACGGATTCGCCGGTCTATGGTGTGTAAACCTCGGCTACGGCCAGGAAAGTATCGTTGAAGCAGCCGCAAAGCAGCTGAGAGAGCTTCCCTATGCCACGGGATATTTCGGGCTGGGGTCCGAGCCTGCCATTCGCCTTGCTGCCAGGCTTGCCGAACTGGCGCCCGGCGATTTGAACCATGTCTATTTCACGCTTGGCGGCTCCGACGCAATCGACAGCACGATCCGCTTCATTCGCTATTACTACCATGCCAAGGGCACGCCGCAGAAGGACCAGTTCATCTCGGTCGAGCATGGCTACCATGGCTCCTCGACGGCTGGATCAGGCCTGACCGCGATTCCGGCTTTCCATGCGGGTTTCGGCGTGCCTTACGACTGGCAGCACAAGATTCCCTCGCACTACGCCTATCGCAATCCGGTCGGTTCGGACCCGCAGGCGATCATCGATGCATCGGTCGCGGCCCTGCGCGCCAAAATCGCGGAACTCGGCGCGGGCCGCGTTGCGGCCTTCTACGCCGAACCCATCCAGGGTTCGGGCGGTGTCCTCGTTCCACCGACAGGTTGGCTGAAGGCTCTGCACGCCGTGTGCAAGGAACACGATATCCTGTTCGTTGTCGACGAGGTCATCACTGCCTTTGGCCGCACCGGCCCCCTCTTCGCCTGTGAGGAAGACGAGGTCGTGCCGGATCTCATGACCACGGCGAAGGGACTGACCTCGGGCTACGTGCCGATGGGCGCCGTCTTCATCTCGGACCGCGTGTACAATACGATCGCAGACGGGGCCGGCAAAGCGCCTGTCGGCCATGGCTATACCTATTCGGCCCATCCCGTGAGCGCGGCGGTCGGGCTCGAATGCCTGCGTCTCTACGAAGACAGCTTGCTCGAGAACGGGCGCAAGGCCGGCAAGCGCCTGATGGACGGCCTTCGCTCGCTCGCCGACCACCCGCTGGTTGGCGACATTCGCGGCCGCGGCATGCTGGCAGCAATCGAGTTGGTCACCGACAAGGAGCACAAGACGCCACTGCCGGCGGCGGCCGATCCGGGGCGCCGCATCTTCGAGCGGGCGTGGGCGAACGGCCTTGTCCTCCGCGCCTTCAACAGCGGCATTCTCGGCTTTGCGCCGCCGCTCTGCTGCACCGACGACGATATTGATGGAATCCTCGAACGCACCCGGATGACCCTGGATCAAACCCTCGAGGACGAGGACGTCCGGTCGGCGATGAAGGGATGATCGTCCAGACTGCCGCCGCATGCGCGGTGCAGCCTCTTCCTCATCTGTCGAATATGGCGTCGAGCGGCAGGTGAGATTTCACGATCGGTGACTTCAGCACGACGAAGCTGAAATATTTGTCGATTCCGATATCCAGTTCGATCATGCGCTCCATGATCGTCTGGTACTCGCTGATGCCCGCTGTGACAAACTTCACAAGGTAGTCGTAACCGCCTGATACCAGATGGCATTCGATGACAGAATCGACCTTCTGGATTGCGGTGAGAAATCTCGCGAAATCGTTCTGTTGATGGTGCTTGAGCGTGACTTCGGTGAAGATCGTCAGAGTCTGCCCGAGCTTGGACACATCGATCTGGGCGGAATAGCCGGTGATGAAGCCTTCCGTTTGAAGCTTCTTCACCCGCATCAGGCAAGGGCTCGGTGAAAGGTTCACCAGGTCGGCGAGCTCGACATTCGTGACCCGCCCGTTCTTCTGCAGTTGGGATAAGATCTTGATGTCGATCTTGTCGAGCTTCATTGGAAACCTGTCAAACGTTGGAACCGCGGATCGTCCGGCAGACGGCGTCCGTCACCTCCTGCGTGGTCGCTGTCCCTCCCACGTCCGGCGTCAGCACGCCCTCACGCGTCACCGATTCCACAGCGTTCATCAACCGGACGGCCGCTGCGCTCTCGCCCAGATGTTCGAGCATCTGGGCAGCGGTCCAGAAGGTGGCGACCGGGTTGGCAATACCCTTGCCGGCGATGTCGAATGCCGAGCCGTGAATTGGCTCGAACATCGAGGGATAGCGCCGCTCGGGATCAATGTTGGCGGTCGGTGCAACGCCGAGGCTGCCCGCGAGCGCGCCCGCAAGGTCCGACAATATATCGGCGTGGAGATTGGTGGCGACGATCGTATCGAGGCTCCGCGGTTTCAACGTCATACGCACTGTCATAGCATCGACCAACATCTTGTCCCAGGAGACGTCCGGAAATTCCGGCGCGACCTCGGCTGCGATTTCGTCCCACATTACCATGCCGTGACGCTGCGCGTTGGATTTTGTAACAACTGTCAGGAGCTTTCGCGGCCGTGACTGCGCCAGCCGGAATGCATAGCGCATGATGCGGGTGACGCCGACGCGCGTGAAGATCGCGACCTCGGTTCCGACCTCCTCGGGGAGGCCGCGATGGGCTCGGCCGCCGTGGCCCGAATACTCGCCCTCGGAATTCTCCCGCACGATCACCCAGTCCAGATCGCCAGGGCCAACGCCGGCCAGCGGCGAAACAATGCCGGGCAATATCCTGGTTGGCCGCACGTTCGCGTATTGATCAAAGCCTTGGCAGATCGGCAGCCGGAGCCCCCAGAGCGTGATGTCGTCGGGCACATCGGGCGCGCCTACCGCGCCAAAGAAGATGGCGTCGAAGCGCTTCAGTTGCGCCACCCCGTCTTCGGGCATCATCCGACCATGGACCTTGTAGTAGTCTGAGCCCCAGTCGAAGTGCTGGACGCGCAGATTGAAGTCGCCGCAGCGCTGCTGCAGCGCCTCAAGCGCCTGGAGACCGGCAGCAATGACCTCTGGGCCGATGCCGTCGGCAGGAATGGCGGCAATCTCATATTCGCGCATCGTCACTTTCCCTTCAGTGCTGGCCGCCTCGCGGCCTCGATCTCGTGTGCGACCTGATGCAGCTTGGCAAACGGTCTTCTCAGAATTCAGCGACCTTGCCCCACGCAGCTGTCTTCAGACGCTCCGGCCGATAGGGACGCGGATCGACGATCGGCTCGCTGCCGGTGATGATATCGGCGATCATATGTCCAGCGCCGGGGCCGATCCCGAAGCCGTGGCCGCTAAATCCCGCGGCGAGAAGAAAGCCCGGAATCCCCTCCACTTCACCAATTGCCGGGACGCCATCGGGCGTGCTGTCAACATAGCCCGCCCAAGCATGAGAAATCGCGACGCGCTGGAACTCGGGCAGCAATTCGCAGGCTCTTTGATAGGTCAGGCGAATCTGCCTCATGTCAGGTTTGGGGTCGAGAATCCGATTCCGTTCCATTGGAGTCACGTCGTCAAGTACCCATTTCCCAAGGCTTTCATGTCCTTGACGCCAGCCCTCGAACGCTCCCGGGGCCAGACTGCGCCAGCGGCGGGCGAACATGGGCACGAACTCGCGGCTGAACCTGAGCTGCTGCGGCGTTGGATCGACTCGCGCCCGCCCGCTGATCGCCAGCGCGTATCCGCCGTTGCTGCGCCGCGTCAGCGAGACGCGCGCGGTATGCAGGGCATCCGGCAGGCCTTCTGCGCCCGGCGCTACGGCTAGAATGGACTGACGCACGGCAGCTTGCGGGAAACGGATACCAAGCTGGTTGCAGAAGGAAGAAGCCCACGCGCCTCCGGCCATGACCACGGTCGTTGTCCGGATGGTTCCGGCTTCTGTAACGACGCCGCTGACCCGGCCGGCGCTCAGTTCCAGCCCGCGCGCCGCGCAATTCTGATGCACGGTGCCGCCGGCCGCCATGATGCCGCGCGCGGCAACCGGCACCGCCTTCGATGGATCCGCCGTTCCGTCACTTGGCGAGAACACGCCGCCTTTCCATTTGCGGCCGGTCGCCTTGCCGCGTTCGGTGGCTTCTTCTGCGCTCAGCACATGCGTCGTGACGCCAACCGTCCTTGCGAAATCGCGCCACTTTGCCCAGCCTGCCAACTCGTTTTCGTCCTGCGAGAGATAGAGCAGGCCGCAGCGGCGGAAGCCGGTGTCCTCGCCGGTCTCCTGCGCCACTTTCTCCCAGAGATCGAGGCTCCTGGTTGCCATCGGCAACTCGCGCGCGTCGCGGTTCTGCTGCCGGCACCAGCCCCAATTGCGGCTGGACTGTTCGGCGGCAACGCGCCCCTTCTCCAGCAGGGCAACGCTGACGCCCCGTCGCGCCAGATAATAGGCCGTGAACACGCCTACAACGCCGCCGCCGATGACGACGACGTCCGCCTCGCGAGGCAGGGATGGGCTGGACTCGATGTGAATGAGCGGCGCGGGCATGGATGGGACTCCGGCAAATTTGAAACATCCTAGCTTGCGGCCCGCAGAGGCAGGCTGCGGAGTTCATGCCTGGACGGAATTTCCTGCGGTTTGCAGCCCATGGAACAGGCAATTGTTGCCGAAATAGGAGTGCGCTTCATCCAGTCGCGTGATCTGCGGCATGGGCTTTTCGGGACGCGGCGCGCAGTGACGCAAGGCCTTTCGCGCACAAATTAGCGGACGAAGGACCTGGTTGTCTGATCCCGGTTTCTGCGCCGGAACGGGAGCAGAGTGAAATGCCGAACCTGACGTTCTTTTCAGAAGTTCCTGCCGCCCGAGGGCCTAATTTCGACGACTATGCGGAGACAGAACAGTCAAACTGGCTGAAAGAACGGAGCAACCCTTCCTTATAACGGGTAAGCTCCAGAGGACTTCCGATAGGCAGGGCTTACGCCTTCGGAGAGTTCTCCAACAAAAGGGAACAGTGTCCGGTCCACGGACCGAATTTCATCAAGGGAGCCGCCAGGATGAGCAGAATCCGTCTCTCACAGCCTCAGCGCTCGAAGCGCCGAGACGGCCAGACGACGGACGCTATGGTGAGGCGCTTCTGCTCAAAGCGCGATGATGCGGTCCGCAACAGCGTGGACCCGCTCGGTTCAAACGGGAGATGATCGCAATGGTCGCAACGATCCAGCCTGTAGCCCCCCACGATGTGGCGCTTTCGGTGCGCGACCTCACGGTGAATCTGCCGAAAGGCATGGAACGGACTTATGCCGTCGAGAACATCTCGTTTGATCTGAAACGCGGCCAGATCCTGTGCGTCATTGGCGAGTCCGGATCCGGCAAGTCGGTCACCGCCAACGCCATTATGGGGCTGCTGCCCAACGTGATCCGCGTCTCCTCGGGCGCCATCCACCTCGATGGGATGAACATCATAGGCATGTCGCAGGACAAGCTGCGCAGCCTGCGCGGCCGAGTGGTGTCGATGATCTTCCAGGACCCGCTGTCGGCGCTCAATCCGTTGATGACGGTGGGCGCGCAGATCGACGAGGTCATGGCGGCGCACGGCGTCGGCACTCCGAAATCGCGTCGCGGCCGCGCTGTCGGGCTGCTGACCGAGGTGGGACTGCCGGACCCGGAACTCATGTACCGCCAGTATCCTTTCCGCCTCTCCGGCGGGCAGCGGCAGCGGGTGATGATCGCCATGGCGCTGGCGCTCGAGCCGACGATCCTGATCGCGGATGAACCGACGACCGCGCTCGACGTGACCACCCAGGCGCAGATTCTGGAGCTGATCCGCGACATTCAGCGCCGCAAGGGAATGAGCGTCATGTTCATCACCCATGACTTCGGAGTGGTGGCCGAGATCGCAGACAGCGTCGTGGTGATGGAGAAGGGCCACATCGTCGAGCAGGGTAGTGCTCAACAGGTCCTGAAGTCGCCTGGCCATCCCTACACAAGGCGTCTTATCGCAGCCGTCCCGCACCTGACCGGTGAGGACCGCGTTCCTCTGGAGACGGCCGACAAAGCGCCGATCCTGAAGGTCGAAGGCCTGATGAAGACCTACCGTAGCGGCAGTTCCCTGTTCAGCGCACAGCGCGTCGTGCCCGCGGTCAACGAGGTCTCGTTCGATCTGGCGCCCGGGCGCACGCTGGGCGTTGTCGGCGAAAGCGGTTCCGGCAAATCGTCGCTTGGTCGGCTTTTGATCAAGCTGCTGGACAGCGACGGCGGCGGGATTCTGTTCGAGGGCCGCGACATAGCCAAGCTTTCCGAAGCCGAATTCCGCCCGCTGCGGCCGCGGGTCCAGATGATCTTCCAGGATCCGTTCGCCTCGCTCAACCCGCGCTCGACGATCGGCCACATCCTGACCGTTGGCCCAGTCGCGCACGGCACGCCCTATGCCCGGGCGCGTGAAGAGGCGAAAGCGCTCCTGGCCCATGTCGGCCTCGATGCCGGCGCCTTTGATCGCTTTCCACATGAATTTTCCGGTGGGCAGCGCCAGCGCATCGGCATCGCTCGGGCACTGATGTTCAAGCCGAAGCTGCTGATCGCCGATGAGGCGGTGTCGGCGCTGGACGTGTCGATCCAGGCCCAGATCCTGCAGCTGCTCGACCAGATCCAGCGGGAGACCGGCGTGTCGATGATCTTCATCACCCACGACCTGCGCGTCGCCAGCCAGATCTGCGACGAAATCGCCGTGATGCAGAAGGGGCGGATCGTGGAACGCGGTCCTCCCTCGCAAATCTTCCTCGACCCGCAATCAGCCTACACACGTGAGCTGGTGGCGGCGATTCCTGGAGAGCAGCCGGGATCTACCCGTCCGGTTGCAGCAAATGGGTAAGAGCCACGGCGGATACCGCCAGAACAAGGGGAATTCCAATGACTGAACACGCAAACACCAAATCAAACTACTCGCGACGCGATGCACTACGATTGATGGCGATAGGCGGGGCGGCTGGCCTCATTGCGCCCAATCTGTTGGGCAAACCCGCCTTCGCCCAGAACCCGCCAGCGAACCCAACCGGCCGCGTCGTCGTCGGTCTCTCGCAGGAGCCCACCAAATTCAATCCGTTGATGCCGCATATCGAGGTCGACGACGCTGTGCATTTCTCGCTTTTCGATGCGCTCTTCCGCATGGATCCCAAAGGCATTCTTCAGCCCAATCTTGCGGTCGAACTGCCAAGCCAGAAAAACGGCGGCATTTCAGAGGACGGTCTGAAGTGGCACATCCGCCTGCGTGACGATGTCCGCTGGCACGACGGCAAGCCCTTCACGGCCGAGGATGTGAAATTCACTCTTGAGCTCATCACCAATCCGAAATTCCAGGCGTGGCGCACGGCCGGCCATTCGCTGGTGCGCGATATCAAGGTGGTCTCGCCGACCGAGCTGACCTGGCGGATGGAGGAGGCTTTCGCCCCCTATTTGTCGTTTCTCGCCGAAACCTTCATGGTTCCCAAGCACATACTCGAAAAGGAGGCCGACCCCAACGCCGCCGCCTTCAATCAGGCGCCTGTCGGCACTGGCGCATTCAAGTGGGCGCAGCGCGTTGCCGGCGATCATATCGAACTCGTCGCGAACGCGGATTATGCCGGGGAGGGCCCCTATTTGGAGCGGCTCGTCTTCAAATACATCCCCGACATGACGGTGCTCTACACCCAGTTCAAGAGCGGCGACATCGATCTTGTCGACCAGGCATATATAACCGCCGACCACTACGCGGAAGCCAGCACACTATCGGATCGCGTGGTCAAGCTGGAGCCTGGAGCATCGGTCGAGTCGATCTATCTCAATCTTGAGAAGCCGCAATTCAAGGACCCGGCGGTCCGCCAGGCGCTCTACGCGGCAATCGACAGGAAAGCGATCCTCGAAGCACTTTATTACGGGGTCCACAAACCCACCGAGACGTTCATGCCGCAGAATTCCTACTACTACAATCCGAACCTGCCGGCACAGGAGTTCAACCTCGAGCGCGCGGGCCAGATCCTCGACGAGGCCGGCTGGGTACCCGGAGCCGATGGAATACGGGCGAAGGACGGGGTGCGCCTGTCGTTCGCCAACTCCACCACCTCCGGCAACCATTTGCGGGAGCAGACGCAGCAGTTCCTGCAGCAGACATTCGCCGAGATCGGCGTCGAGATGACCATCTCGAACCTGCCCGCCGCTGTCATGTGGGGCGATTTCTGGCTCAAATCGCAGTTCGAGTCAGCCATCTCCGGTGTAACCAATGTCATCGCCGGCGACCCCGATGTTTCCAACCGCCTGCACAGCAAGGCGATCGTCGCCAAGGGCGGAAAGGGCTCGAACACCGGCCAATACTCCAACCCGGAGGTCGATGCGCTGCTCGACAAGGGCGCCCGCACCTTCGATCGGGAAGCGCGGCGCGCCATCTATCTGCGTGTGCAGGAAATCGTCCGTCAGGATCTGCCGTTCCTGCCTCTGTTTGCCTCCACCAACGTGTTCGGCCGCAAGCAGGGGCTGGAGGGTTTCGAGGCAAATTCCAACACCCGCGTCGCATCCTGGCATGCCGCCGGATGGCATTGGAAGGCCTGACATCCATACGCCGCCGCCCCCCCCCGCGGGCGGCGGGCCGCGGGGGGGGGCCGGGGGGTGGGGGGGGGGGGGGGGTGGGGGGGGGGGGGGGGGGGGGGGGGGGGGGGGGCGGGGGGGGGGGGGGGGGGGGGGGGGGGGGGGGGGGGGGGGGGG
>NZ_JBVVQT010000034.1:0-40056 GCF_055811595.1 Mesorhizobium sp. WSM4814 | reverse complement strand
GAACCCCCTCGCGCACAATGCGCAAAACTGTTCGCGATGTCCTCGCACACCTGTTCGCGATGTCTCCGGTCCAAACACCCACAAGGGGGAGGGAGACTTCCGTTGGCGCTGACCTCGGCAAATTGCCTGCCTTTCGGAACAAAGGGGAAGTTAAAGGCGCGCGGCAGCGTTCCCTCCCCCTTGTGGGGAGGGTTAGGGTTGGGGGTCAATCGTAAGGCGAAAGCCTCGGCCCCTCTCCCCGTCACTATACGGGGAGAGGATGCCGGCAGGCAGGTGAGGGGCGGCGCCAACGCCCGGGAAATTCAACCCGAAGCGATTGCCGTGAACACCGGCATTAACCAAATGGACGGCACCATTGGGTTAGGCTAGTTTCCCACTCGTCTCAGCAACAGCTTACCTTCAGAATGTCCAAACCGCGCCACCTCCCGCTCATCAAAAAATTTGTCGCGGCGTTTGCGCTGCTGGTGCTGGTTGCCGGCTGCGCGACGACGCCGACCGAGACCATGCTGGCGGTGCCGGCGCCGGCGCAGAAATATGCGGCTATGGTCATCGATGGCAGCGGCAGAACGCTGTTCGAGGCCAACTCGACGGCGCCGCGCTATCCGGCGTCGCTGACCAAGATGATGACGCTCTACCTGCTGTTCGAGGCGCTGGAGCAGAGCCGCATCAGCAAGACGACGCCGATCCCGGTGTCGGCCAACGCCGCCAGGCAGCCGCCGACCAAGCTGCGCTTCAGGCGCGGCGAGACGATCGACGTCGATTCGGCGATCCGGGCGATCACCGTCAAATCCGCCAATGACGTGGCGGTCGCCGTCGCCGAATATCTCGGCGGCAGCGAAGACGCGTTCGCCGCGATGATGACCGCCAAGGCGCGCCAGATCGGCATGCGCAGCACCGTCTTCCGCAACGCCTCGGGCCTGCCGGATGCCGGCCAGCAGACGACGGCGCGCGACATGGCGGTGCTCGGCATGGCGCTACGCGCCCGCTTCCCGCAGCATTTCCACTATTTTTCGGAAAGCGACTTCATGTTCCGAGGAAGGCTGGTGCGCGGCCACAACGACATGCTCGGCCGCGTCCGCGGCGTCAATGGCATCAAGACAGGCTATATCAGAGCCTCAGGCTTCAACATCGTCACCTCCTACGATGCCGACGGCCGCCGGCTCATCCTCGTGGTGATGGGCGCCGACAGTGCGCGCCAGCGCAACGACCACGTCGAAGCGTTGATCCAGCGCAACCTGTCGCCGGCGTCGAACGCGACGACACGGCTGCTGTATGCCGGGGAGCAGTGAGGGGTTACGTTCGGCGGGGGCGAGCTCGTGATCGGTGTCAGCGATCCGTGTCAGTTTCAACTTGACAGGTGACGGCAGGTATGCTAGGAATTTATTCACAGTGCTGAGTTGCGCCAACGGCCCGCCCCACCCAGGCGGGTTTTTCATTTCAGGCTTCGGCGGCGCCATTCTTCATCCGATGAAACCGCAGGTTTGCTGGCCTTTGGGCTTGGCTTCTCGCACCTACGAGGGTCATTGGCAGGCTCCAGATCGTGGCCACAGTGGAATGAGCAATCCGGAAAATGCGTTATTCCGAGTTCGCAGCCCTACCGCCGCCACTTGCCCGTTGAAGCCCGCGCCGGCTTCCGCTAAGAAGCCGTGGCTGGCCGGTTACCCGGCTGTTCGTTTTCCGGATCGTCGATCCTGAAGGCACCCGTAGCTCAGCTGGATAGAGCGCTGCCCTCCGAAGGCAGAGGTCACAGGTTCGAATCCTGTCGGGTGCGCCAACATTGTCGGACGACACAGAAGTTTGGACAACGACACAGATCGTTGGACCCTTCGCAACTAAGAAAAAGCTCGGCGGCGACCTCCCGAGTTAAAGCGACTATGCCGCCATCTCTCCGCGGACGCCTTCCGCGCCATTCTGAAGCGGGCAGCATGGCTACAGGACCGGAGAATGCAGAAGTTTGTTGGTGTTTTGCGCCGGTGGGAAGGCGGTGACCTTTCGATGATGGAAGCTGGCGAGTTGCTCGGCATGTCGGAACGGCAGTTCCGGCGCTACCGGGACCGTTACGAAGAGGCTGGGGAAGCTGGCTTGCTTGATCGGCGATTGGGCAAGATTTCGACGCGCCGGGTCGCCGTCGAGATGATCATGCGGGACGATGCGCAAGCTGAGACGAAGACCGAGTACAAGCGCGTCCAGGCCGCCAAGCTTGTCCACAAAATGGCATCGGGAACGCACAAGCGATGGGGCGAAGGTGCTGCCATGAAGGAGTTGCACGTTTATCCTAGGTCGCGCGGACGCGTTCTGCGACACATCGGCGTGGATTTAGAACAAGCGGCGGAGCTTATCCGGTCAATTCCCGAGGAGCGTCGGGCCGGCGCCCCGACCACGAATGTCGACGGCATTCAGCGGCAGCAGTTCCGTGCCATCGGCCGCCACACGCGGCTGCCTCCAAAACGCTGACTCTGTTTGCGGGTCCGCAATAACGCTCGTCGCAGATGCGTGGACGATCGGCTGTTGTCGGCGATCAACCCGGTATAGCGTTTCCGCATCAACGGTGAGTAGCAACGCATTGTCTCCGAACACCGTCCGCAAACCGTCTTGAAACGCTGGCGTGAATTGCTCCGGCAGCGGAATAATGCCCGATCGCGTTATCACTGCCGTCATTGCCGTCCGCTGACTTGCCTCGGTTCCAAGTTCGATAAGTTCGCTCGTATCAAGGTCGAGAGAGCCCGGCTGTTGGCGCTTGGCCTGCGAGAGCGCATGCGCCGTCCGCTTGAAGCCCATCCCGTGGGCGAGCGCCGCAAAATGGCCAAGGGCAATGCTCCGCTGAAGGGCATCCAATTCGTCCTTGGTTGGCGAGCGCTCACCGTCCGCAGGGTCATCGACGCTCAGCCATGGCCAGCTCAGTTTAGCGTCGCCATGTACTGCCCATCGCGTTGCAATAGCGAACCGCTTGATCGCAAGCTCGACCGAACCCGATTTGATCACGATTCGCGTAGCTTGTTCGATCGCGGCAGCGAGCGACGGTGCCACACCGCTCGTGTTGTGCGATCCCTTTGCTTCAGCAATCGCGACTTCCGGACTCCCTGCCGCAGTAGCCGTTATCCAATCCGGAAGGTCACCTGGCTTAACACGGGAGACCGACAAAGTTGGCCAGCAGGCAAGCTCATGCGTGTCGGAGCGGATCGGTTCAAAGTAGTAGTAGCCAAAATAGCGAGTGAGATAGGCTCGTGCAACGAACCTACCAAAGAGCCCCGACAGCGCACTCCGTGTTTCACGAATCTGTCCCAAACGAGCTACCCAGCGAAACCATCCATCTTGGGGAACAAGCAACTGGTCGAGTACTAAATCGAAGGGCGACGCCGAAAGTGACATCTGCACGATCTCACGAATCGCGGCGTCGGCAATCTCCGTGGTAGTCAACTCGAGGGGGTTCTGACCGTAAGTTCCTTGTCCGACCGGCGAGAAGTCATGGTTGAAGCGCCGAATTGTCATACTGCATTCCCACTGACGCCTCACGTAATGTGAGGCGACAATGCGTAGACCCAATCGCCTTCCAAAATTGTTAAAGGGTGAACGCAGGAGACTGCGCCGCTGCGTACTCCGGGCACCATCGCGAACTTGGCTGGACACTGTTACATTGTGATGCTACATAGCTGCTGGGGCAGCGACCGTTAAGCTATTGAAATCAAATAACCCTTCGACGTAAATGGTGTATCCCTCCATCTCCGCCAGATCGCATTAAGTTCTGCGACGCTTGACGATGTTGACGCTGAGATTGAAGGCTTAGTAAGTAGATCGAGAGATCAGGTTTTCGGTCAGAGAATGGGTCACTTCATTCAATACCGATTGTCCGAGAATCCGAAAGCGAGTGCTCCTACACTTTCGGCGGAATTTCAAAACAGGTTCTCAAAGGATTGGAAGAATCCCGGCTTCAGGAGGGCGGTGGCACCAGGGAAGGGCACCTCGTGGTGGACAAACGCCTTCGCATGCGTCAGATCTGCGATCTGTTGGGCTTAGATGGCGTTCCGCCATTGGACGCACGTTATCAGCTGCTGCACCGAACGGCGTCAGCGCTGTTGGAGGCCAAGCGGTTCAAGACGGACGAAGCGGCGATGATCGTTCATTCATTCTCCATGGCCCGAATGTGGTTCGCAGACTTCGAGCGGTTTGCCGGGCTTTTCGGCAGGACGGTGCGACCAGATCAATCTGTGGCTATCGTTTTGAATAGTGGACAGCGCCTCCGGCTCGGTTGGGCGACGGGAAATCCAGGGCATCTCTCCCAATGAAGATCATCCGCTTGGAACCAAGACCGTACACCTCGAAGCAGATGGGCGACGCTTGCGAAATGATCGTCGCAGCGGAACTGACGCTTGCTGGGGTTCCTGCCCTCAAGGTTCCTGACAACTGGCCCGGCTATGACGTCATTGCGCAACCGTGGGATCGGCCAGCTCAGCGCATCTCCGTTAAATCGCGCACGTTCAAGAAGGGGGCTGCCTATGTCGGCTACAACGACTACGACCTGTTCGATTGGCTCGCCATAGTCCTGCTTCCTGGGGGCGAGTTCACAGAACGCACAATCTATGTGATCCCAAGAGCCCTCGCGGAGAATTTGGCGCGACGCGACAAGCCGACGAGCAAGACCGCCGCCGAGCGGTACTTCCGGGTCGACCAAGTGCCCGAGCTATTCGCGGCGTGGCACTCGAACTTCCAGCTGGTTGGCCAAATCATTCCAGCTGGATTTGCCGAGACGCATGTGGCTGGGTGAAAGGCGCGTCACCTGGTCGAACGCGGCCATGTAGTCGGCTACCGGCCATTCCCACGCTTCCTGAATGCGATACTCCCGGTCGTAGAGTATCCAGATTAGATAGTCCCAGTCGTAGTTTCTGGCCTTAGCGCAAAGTGTTACCTTGCTGCCCGGTCTACCGCTTGGCCTGTTCGCTTTGACCTGATAGCGGACCCCATCGCGCGTGAAATCATAGCCCTGTTGGACGGCAGTCGCCTTTAACTGCGACTGCCGAAAGGCTTCCTCCGACATCCCCACCAGTGTCACTGCCGCATCGTACTCGGAAATGGCAGTGGTGATCGAAGGCGCTACCCCATACCGATCCTGCCAAGCCAAGGCCGTTTCGACTAGCCTATCTCGGAGCGACATCGTTTCGATGGCCGTAATTCCCCCAATAGAAATGGGTGCGATGCCGAGATGTTTGCCATCGTGAGTTTAAGATAGCGATAAAATCACCAGCGATGTCCGCCGCTTCGGCGCGGTCAGCAGCCCGTTCGATTTCTGGCCACGCTGTCTGAAGTTGGTTCTAGGCTAGAGCCTCATCATTGTCGCCCTCCGGCTCGAGGGCAGACTCCAGAAGCCAAGTCAGAGTCCCATCCGGAAACTGGACGGACGGCATTCGGCTGCCTGCCCGCAATCTTCCCCGCCCTGCAGGATTCCCGCCCGGGTGGGGCCAGTTTCAGGCGAACAAATGCGCCAATACCTAATGTCATTCCCAAACTGCCCTCCACCCCAAAAGTACCGCTGACAAATGACCTGGTTGGTTCTCACTCCACCTTCTTGTCCACGAAGCTCAGCGTCGTCGCGTTCTCCATCAGTGTCCGGATCTTTCCCCGATCCAGCCCAGAAGGAATTTCGGCATCGATCTCGAGTTTCAAGGACACCTCACTCCCCGGTAGCGTCGTCAATTGCTCGATGATGCCCTCGACGATCTGACGGAATTCATGCGCCGGCCGTCCGGGTGCAATCATCACCGCCCCGATAAAACGCGTTGGCTTCCGCTCCTCGCTGGTCGCCGATGAGGCCGATGTTGCTCCCATCGCGCTCGCGGACTCTTGCATTCCGCCCACGTTGGTCCCGCCGGCCGTCTGAGTGTCGGTTTCGACTTTTGCCTTCGGCCGCTTCCCCTCGGCGACATCCGGTTTGATGATGACGCTGTCGCTGTCGATCACCACGGCCGCATTCGCCGAGTTTTCGATCGCCAGCCCGACATAGGACTGCGTCGCCTCGTCATACCGCTCCGCATAGGCGAACGGCCCGGGCAGCATGTTCGAGATCGCCGATCTCACGGCATTGATCAGCACGGTCCGGTTCTTGACCCGCGGCAGGTAGGTGTAGCGGTTCAGGTACTCCCACAGGTCCTTCAGTGAGAGATGTGGCTTCCCGTTCCAGATGTACTTCTGCAGGTCGCGGTCGAGCCGGCCGGGGCCGAGTTCCGGCATCAGTCCTTCCTCGCTCACCAGTTTTTTGCTGGCGCGCGACAGGACGCCGTCCTGTGCCGCGATCCGGCCGGTCATCCACTCGATGTCCTTGGTCGCGTCCTCCTGGATCGGGTAGATCAGGTAGCACCAGGTTTCGCGCATACGCGTCTTCATGGTTTCCTGCGCCTCGGCGAGTTTCGCCTTAGCGAGCGCTTCGTCGCTCTGCGTCAGGTTGAGGCGCTCGGTGTCGCGCACGATCTCGCCCCAGGCCAGCGCCGAACGCATGGCCTCTTTCAGCCCGTCAATCTGCTTGGTCTCGGCTGCCAGGAACACAAGTGTGTTGCGGTAGACGCGCGGTGCGGAGCCGCGCTGCATGAGGATATCCTTGGCTTCGACCATCGCCTCGGAGCCGTCGCGGCCGGAATGCGAATGGTCGATGCCGAGCACCACGCAGCGTACGCCGCCTGCCTCGTCCGGAACCTCGCCAGAGTTGGCCGGAGGGGGAACCTGGACTGCATCGAAATGGCCTCGGTCGCCGATGCCATTGATGTATTTCGTCAGTTCCTTGTCAATCGTGACCAGGACCAGCGCCTCCTCGATCTGCCCGCCACGGTCGGCGGCGATGCGATTCAAGCTGGCCGAAATGGAATACCAATGCTTGCCAAGGTCGGAATGCATGAACTTGGCCTGGTTGGTGAGCCGTCTGAGCGCATCGCCGAAGATCATCGGGCGTTCACCGGGCTGGACCACGCCGAGATTGATCTGGCGGTCGTCCAGCCCCTTGTTCTGCTGTTGGTGCATGGGCGCAGAGCCCATGAAGATGGCACGCGCAACACGCCGCGTTGCCGAATAGCGATTCAGGTTAGGTTGGGATTGATCGATCTTGTAAGGCGTGGACATCGTGCCATCGACATCGCCCGCTATGATCGACTGCCACGCTGGCTCCAGATAGTGCAGCAGCTCGGGTTCAACGCGTGCCGAACTGATCGCCACGCTGCCCGGCATGATCATCACCGACGGGTCATTGTTCATCCACAATTCGTGGATCGCCTGTGCCATCAGTCGCAGCACGCCGCGGGTGCGCTGGAATTTCTCCAGCGATCCCCAACTCACATAGAGCTGGTCGAACAGTTCAGGATGGATGGGATACGCCTTCTCCAGCTTGCGGCGATAATCCTCGTCGGCTACGCCCTGCGGGAAGTCGTTTGCGTTCTCCCGGTACAGCTTTGCGAACTGCTTCAGCGAGTTGTCGCGATGATGGAAGCGGTCGCCCGGGATTTCCTTGAACAGACGCCGCCGGACGATCTCGTAGCTCTCCTCCTGGCTGGCCGGCCGCCATGAGGATTCGACGCGGGAAAAGGTCTGCTTGAGCCGCGCGAGCGCTTCCTGTCCGCCTTCGCCGCCGACCTCGATCTGGCTCGCGGGAAGCGACGCAACCAGCAGCGTGCCGGGGCTGGTTTTCACAGCCTCGGTCAAGGACTGGACGAAGGAGAGATTGGCGTCAAATGAGCCGGAGGGCAGCCCGTCGACCTTGTAGATCTGGCGCAGGTAAGCGACCCATTCGTCGATCAGGATCAGGCAGGGCGCAAACCTCTTGAAAAGGGATTCGAGCAGGTTGGACCCTGGTGCGATTCCTTTGGCGTCGTTCTCCGCCACCATCGCGAAACCTTCAGCCAGACCAAGCTGATATGCGAGTTCCCCCCAAGTCGTCCGGATCTCCAGTCCTTCCTTCGTCTTGAGGGTATCCTGCGGTCCGCGTGATGTACCGACTAGCACGGCACGGCTGATCTTTTCCGGAACGGTTAAGCCCTCCTTCTGCAAGAGCTGATCGAGTCCCGGCAGGTCACGCGCCGGGGCGCCGCCCGCCATGTGGTAGAGCGCAAGCATGGAATGGGTCTTGCCGCCGCCAAAATTGGTCTGCAACTCGACCACTGGGTCGCCGCCCGTGCCGGACAGCCGCTTCGCTGCACCGACCAGCAGTGTAGAAAGCCCGTCCGTCAGATAGGTGCGCGCGAAGAATTCCTTTGGGTTGGAGTATTCCGACGGCGCCGAGCCGTTGTGAACCTTGCCGAGGTCGGCGGCGAACTCGGCCTGGGTAAACTCGCCAGTGGCAACGTCCTGATGCGGCTCTACCACCTCCCGCCATGGCAGGAGTCCTGCAACCGTTTCCACCGAAATGTCAGAGCGCTGTGTCTTGCGGCGCTCCTCATTGCGTTGAAGCTCGGTGAACTTGATGCGCAGGATCGTGTCGCGCATGACGCCGAGCTTCTCAGCGGTCTCGCCGGCGCTGATCGAGTTCATCAGACGGCGCATGGAATCCAGTGCGCGCTCGGCATCGTCATAGGTGAAGTTCTCGTTGTGATTAAGCCGATTGCGGACTTCGAGCAGCTCCGAGACAAGTGCACGCTCGGCATGGCCGAGCACATTGCCGAAGGCGTCCCTCCAGTAGGCGAGCATGGTCTTGAGCAAGCCAGCCTGATCCCATGCTACTGAGCCCTGGCCGACGCGTAGGCCGCTGATGCGCTCTACGACCTGCACGGACCAATGTCCGGTCAGTGAGGATTCGAGCCTCTTCTCAACGAACGGAGTTAGCGCTTCGGGAAGAAGCTCCATGCCCTCGAAAACATGCTGTCTTGCGCTTTTCGCCATTGTTTTGCCCCCTTGGGATTCATGTCGAAGCCGCATCAGGACTGCCCGGTCCTAACGCGGCAGTTATTAGACGGCCATCGAATATTGCCCGCCACGGGTCGCAGATTCGGAACTGGCGGCAAGCCGCGTCAGGTCCGACCACACGGCGATCAGCGCGTTGTAGGAGGTCGCCTCCTTGGCGTCCTTGCGCTTTTCGCAGATGTTATAGAGGCAGTAAGCGAGATCCTTTACGTTCTCGGCCATCGCCGGACCGACCGCACGGATCAGCACCGCCGCCTCGTATTCGCCGCCTGCCTCAAGCGCGCGCACCACCTGCTGGAGGCACTCCCAGACGGTGAGATGCTTGTCCTCGGCGGGGTCCCAGTCCTCCGGCAGTTCCTCGCGTTTCAGGATTCGCACCTTACCCGCCGAACTGTCCAGAATGCCGGCATGCTTCCCGCTTTCGACTGAGACACCGCGCCCACGCGCAATATTGTCTGCTGTGCCATAGGGACCAGCGGTCAGCCCGAATTGCTCGAACCAGGTAATCGCAAGGCGCGTGTCGGCATCGAACTCACCAACCACGTCGTTCAAATATTCATCCACCTCGCGGTTAATGAGTTGGAGCGCGGATTTCACGCTCATCGGCGTGTCGTCGCTCTCCAGAACCGCCGAGTGGCGCGAGAAAATGCCCATACCGGGGCCGATCGACGCCTGGGGAATGTCGGATGGCGCGATGTTGGCCGCGAGCAGTTCACGGAGTGCCTCGGGCAACTCGCGCTTCAAAGCGCGGATGAATTCGGCGCGGGAGATCGCACCTGCTGTCTCCTCTTTCTTGCGGCAGACAAGAACGACCGAGTTGGCGAGCGCATTCATTCCCTTCTTTAGAGCGTTCGTCGCTTCGGTCCTCACTGGCCAAGTGCGGACCACCACAAAACCCGCTGAGCAGACCGCCTGCAAGAAGCTGGCCCATCCGGATGAAGAGATACCTTCTTCTTCGACCTCGGACTGTTTGAATGCATAGTAAATCGCGACTGGATATCCGGCGTTAGCCTCCGTGACAATGTTACGGACCGCAACGGACATTCCGTTCATGAAGAATTTGTGGGCGCCTTCTTTGCCGCCGTGTCTATGCGGACTCGCCACCAACTGCTCGGCCTTCGGGACCGCGATGGTTCCAAATAGATCGGGGTAAATCGAGCGAAGGGGGCGCTTCAGCCATACATAGAAGAAATCTGAAAGGTCCGCATACTCAATGTTGTCGTAATACGGCGGATCCGTGGAAATCACCGGTGGGATCTCAAACGTGTGTGGCGTAGCTGCGTCGCGCTGAAACTCACGTCCGGGTGAATTGTTCAACCCTACGACGTCTAGCACCTCTGCGAGTGACGCTGCTGTCCCCGCTATGTCTCCACCAGTACCCGCGAACGGATTCGTTTCCGCGAACGTCCATTGCATAGGCAGCACCTGCCTTCCCAAAGCGCCTGCCAATCGACCCATACCCGGCTCCCAAATCGCCAACGCACAATTTCGAGTAGTCGCCTTACTAATCGCGAACGCCAGATAGATGCTGATCACTTCGGAGTAAGCTTCAGCCCCTTTGCCGCCGTCTCGCAACGGGGTATCATCATCGGGTAAGCCGGCCTCAATGGCCGAAGCCCTGATTTCGGGACGCAATACATCGATAAGCATGCTAAATGTGCTTAGTGATTGGAGCTGCCTCTCGGTATAAAGTTCGTGCCAAAACTTTATGCCATATCCTCTGCCACTCAAAAGATCCTTTGACTTAGGGTCCATCAACTGATCCGGTTTCCACTCGGCCTTGGCGGATCGAGCTATTGCCGCGTCGTTGTCGGTGGGGGCAATATAAACACGGCCACCACTTCCGCTAACCACAAGTGCAACAAGCGTGCTCCCTAGTTCGCCAGCATTTGAACGGGCCTTGACGTACTCCGGTGTGATCGCCGCACCAGAGATTACGCAGGTGAAATTGGCACCTCTCCCCGCTTTACTTCCTAGCTTGGCTTGTTCGATTTCCGCTTTCGTGCCTCCACGTCTGATCCTGAAGCGGATCTTTTTTGCGGCTTTGTCAACGACCGGTTCTACCCATGCCTCGTTCCCATTCTTGGTATTAAGGGCAAAACTGGAAGCGAGTGGGACATGCACATCAGAGAACGCCGGGTCCGGGCTCGGCACCGTCCGCGCCCAGATCCAGGCAATCACCGGTGCAGTTCGGCCTCCGTATTCTTTCGGCATCTCAACAGGCTGATAAAGGTGATGTAGGCGCTCGAAGGCCATGTCTCGCATTCTCTGTCCGAAATAACGAACGTCCTCTGCGATGCCCTCCGCATTGCGATAGTGGTTGCGCTCGCTGCCGCCAGGATGCATCGGCGGCATATCCTTGAACTTCGACGGAAACTCTATCAGCGCCTTGCCGATCATCACGGCGACAGGATTCAAATCGCTGCCATAGGCGGGAAGTCCGAGCCGCTGCGCCTCTAGAGGAATCGAGCCGCCGCCAGAGAACGGGTCATAGACGGACGGCAGCTCACCACCGCAGCTCTTGCGGATTTCTGCCCGCGCCTCTTCCAGCACCTCCTCGTTGGTCGAGTTCTCCCAGATCACCAGCCTTTCGATTATGCCAAACAGGCGCTTGCGCTCCAGCTCGATCGCTACGTACTCCAGCGTGATCTCCTTGTTATCAGCGGGAAGCGCCTTGCCCTCCTGACGCCTCTTCTTGCGGTCGCTCAGGCGCGCGCTCAGTTCCCGCTCTGCGGCGGCCTTGGTGCTGGCATCGCTGAGGAGGTTGTCGACGTGACCCGAGGGGTCGTCGACAAGCTGCGCGAACAGCACCGCCCGGCACGCCGCTAGCGGACGTCGTGCCCACCACAGATGCAGCGTCGAGGGATGGCCGTGCCTGATCGACTTCTCCTTCGCCGACGCCTCGTTGATCTTCTCCAGCGGAATCGCGACTTCGATGAGTTTTTTCTTGTAGGTCATGCCTGTACCGGAAATTCGATGGTGGATGGCGTGGCGACCAGTTCGGGTCCCCGCGGTGGAGCGTTCTTGCGCCAGCCGCCCTTGATGGTTTGGACGGCCGAGATCGGCATCTGCTTGCCCTTCGGCAGTTCGAAGAGACCCTTCACATGCCAAAAGACGGCCCAGTGGCCCTGATTGTCGGACGTGTATTGTCCCGTCGTCGGAGGGCGGTTCGTCATGCCTTTGGAATGCTTGCCGCTGCCGCTCTCCTCGGAACCGACGTACCAGCCGCCCCAACAGACGACGAGGGACTCCTTGAACGCCACATCCTCATGTGAGGGATAGATCAGAACCGGAACAGGCGCGCCGTCCCGCATCTCTTCTACCTTCCGGAACAGCTCCCACTTTCGCAAGCCGAAGGCGACGAAACCTCCCTTCTCGGCTATGGCCTTGCCGGACTGCAAGTGCTCAAGCGGCACCGGCGCCAGAATGGCGAAATCCGTCGTGACGGTCATGGTATTGCCCCCTGCGGATATCTTACGAGACTGACGCGATATCGATAGGGCGCAATCTCCTCGATCCGCACCTTGTCACCAGCTTTGGCTCGATTGAGCTTGTAAAACTGGCCCACCCACGCTCTACGACGAAAGAAATTGTGTCGCTCGCCGTCTATGTCGGTTCGAGCTAGCTCCGGGCCGCCCCAGTCGATGATGACCTCTCTCTTCGCCAGCTTCGATTTGTTCGAGCCGCCGATCACATCGTCCGGAAATCGATGAAGGTGTTGGCGTAAGTAGAAGTGGTCGTTGTCGAGATTGCCCTGCGTAATTTCGACCTCACAGATCAGCCGGGCGCCAACACGATGTGCCTGCGATCCATCAAGCGGCGCGTCAGGAGCCGGGATGCGTCGATCTTGGGTCGCCGGCTTGCTTGGTGCTGCCATGACGACCGTCGGTTCCGCGAGAACGCTGGATAGAATTCCTAGCTGGCGAGCAACCCCGTCGGACACGCTCGCGTCCAAATTTACGGGGTTCATGGCGCCTGGCTTGTGACGGTATGGGACAGGCGACGGCAACTTTCTGACGTCCGCGAGCTTCCAAGGCGTGGTCCATTTCGCCACCTGACCGCTGCGGATCGTCTCGGCAGGGATCCTGTGTTTGTCAAAGGATGCGATCATTTCATCCTGTGACAGTGGCCTGCCAACATCCACAAGACGTGCGACGCCCCAGACGGCGCCGGTTCCTTTCCGGATCAATCCGATCCAGCCGCGGTGGCTCCACGGCTTTGCCCGCATCTCCCACGTCTTCTTGCCGTCTAGAATGTAGCCGATCCACGGATCGTCGATGATCAGCCCTTTCGCGATATTCACGATGGTCTTTCCCCCTTCTCAAGCAATTTCTTCAGGTCGACCTGGATGGCGGTGACGGCGAATTCAGGCTCCTGGCTGAACGGTCTGCGGACGTAGATCGGCTCGCGCGCGAATCCCTGATCGACATGCACGACGGCCAGGATGAACTTCTCCGGCTCATGCAGTGACGTGATTACCTCCTGACGAGTCACCATGACACTGTCGGCACCGTCGATCCGGCCCTTCACTTCAATGAAACGCATGTGTGCGCCGCCGCGCGAGGCTATGTCGTAGCCAAGCTTCCGCGCCGAGACATCATCCGGATCGTTGCCAAGCGCACGTTCGGCGGCCATCACAGCATTCATCGCCGCGATCTCAATCTCGCGGCGCGCGACAGGATCTTCGGAAAAGCCACTCCCAACACCCAAGGTTGGCAGCAGCGACGCCAGCAGCCCGCGCGGGATGACCACCATGCCGCCGCGAATCCTTGGCGGCTGTGAGCTGATAAATTTTTCCTGTTCCAACTGGGCTTCCCGACGCTTGCGGCGCTCGGCCAGATCCTCGGCGCGGCGCTGGGCATTCTGCCAATTCAGCCGGGTCTTCTTGCCCGCGCGTTCTTCTTCGCGGAGTTCGGCTGCGCGGTTGTCCCAGTAGTTGATCTCCTTCGCCAGCCGCGCCTTGACCTCCTGCTCGACCTTAGCGATCTCCGGGAGCCGCCGGGCCTTCACTTCGGCAACGTGGCGCTGCGCCATGTCCACCGTCGCGAAGCGCAGGGCGGTCTTCTCGAGGTCGGAGTTCAGCCATTCCTGTTGGAGCACGTCCTTCACCAGCTCCAGCTCTTCAGGGATCGCGGGGCGCAGGTTCAGGTGCGGCGCGATACCCGCATCATGCGCGTCGCCATTCTGTCGGACCGCCGTGAACTGGAGCTTCTGAGATACGACATGCGGCTTCCCGAGGCTGGTCTGACGACCGTCCTGCACGCTGTGTTCCAACAGGAACACCGCGGCCATGTCGTGACCATCATCGGTGTCATCGACGAGGACGGCGCCCTGCTTCAGAACGTGGTCATATTCCTCGCGCACCAGCGAGATCACCGATTCCAGCAAAGGGTGGCCGGGGCATACGAAGCTCGCCACAGGCTGCTGGTTGATCCGGCTCTTTTCGAAGCAGATGCGCTCGTATTTCTTCTGGATCGGCGCGCCCATGCCGATCTGCCGATCGCGCTCGCGAACACGGAGGGGGACATGGGTGATCTCGAAACGGCCTTCCTCGCGCTTCCTGATTTGTCCGCCGAGACGCTGGAACGCTTCGATGAAGAAGCTCTGGATATGATGCGGCTGGAGGCGCTGGGCCGCGGCGCGTTCCATTTCCAGCCGCAGCTCCTCCACGGCCGCTTCCGGCATGGTGTCGTTTGTCAGCGCCCGGCGCTTCAGGAGATCGAGCAGGTGTGCCTGATCGACCGCTCCATCGACCTGACGCAGCAGCCTCGCCTTCACCTCCTCCTTCTCGCCATACTGGATCGCCTCAAATAGCAGATCCTTCAGCGCGACGCCTTCGAACAGCTCCCCCAGCACATCGTAGACTCGACCGCCGAGCGCCTCGCGTGCCGCCTCCAGCTTTTCTAGCAGACGTGCATAGACTTCACCCTCGCGCGTATCTGCTGCAACGAGGTTCCAGAGGTGGCACACCTCGGTCTGACCGATACGATGGATGCGCCCGAACCGCTGCTCGATTTTGTTCGGGTTCCACGGCAAGTCGTAGTTGACCATTAAATGGCCGCGCTGGAGGTTCACGCCTTCTCCAGCGGCATCGTTGGCGATCAGCACCAGCAGATCGCGATCCTGCATGAAGCGCTCGATGATCTTGCGCCGCTCGTCGCGCGTCACCCCGCCGTGGATCACCTCGACCGCTTCAGGATTGCCCAGGCGACCGCGGACTTTGTCGGCGAGGTAGTGCAGCGTGTCCTTGGGTTCGGTAAAGATGATCAGCTTGCGGCGATTGCCCGTGGCGTTCGTCATGAGATCATCGTCGAGGATTCGATTGAGCTGAGTCCATTTGGAGTCGACACCGGACTGGACGACGGACAGCGCCATCTGCTCCAGTTTCCGGAGCGTCTCGACTTCCATGGCGAGTTGCTCGACGGTTTCCGCGGTTGTCGCGCCCGTGGAGATCAGGTCCTCGAATTCGTCAATCTCCTCCTGGCTCAACTCCTCCAAATTGCGCAGGGTCTCGCCGTTGCTCTCGACAGCACCGAATCCTGCCTGGCGTCCTTTCGAAGTCAGCCGAGCCTCGGCTAACTCGTTCTCCAGCCGCTCCCGGCGACGCTTCAGTGACTGGTAGATCGCCGCGGGCGATGAGGCGAGCCGACGTTGGAGAATCTGGAGGGCGAAGCCGACATTGTTCCGCTTGCGGACATCGCTGTCAGCGAAGCGCTGCACGCGGTTCATTTCCGTGCGGACGTATTCAGTCACCGCCGAGTAGAGGGCGGCTTCGTTCTCCGACAATTCATACTTGACGGTGCGAGCGCGCCGTTCCGGAAACAGCGGGCGACCGTCGAAACGAAGGAGTTCCTCCTTCGTCAACCGACGCATCATGTCGCCGGTGTCCGCGTAATGCACGCCATCGCGGAACCGGCCTTCAAACCGATCGCCGTCGAGCAGCGCCATGAACAGCTGGAAATCTTCTTCCTTGCCGTTGTGAGGCGTTGCCGACATGAGCAACAGATGCCGGCAGAGCTCACCGAGCTTCTGCCCAATCTGATAGCGCTTGGTATATTTGACCTCGCCTCCGAAATAGGTCGCCGACATGCGGTGGGCTTCGTCACAGATGATGAGGTCCCATTCGGCCGACTTGGCGAGTTTCTCCTGCAGGTCTTCGTTCCGGGCGAGCACGTCGAGGCGGACAATCAGCCGGTTGCGGTCCTCGAAAGGATTCCCAGAGCGAGAATTCTCGATCATGTCCCGGGTCAGGATGTCGAACTCGAGATTGAATTTCTCGCCGAGTTCGTCCTGCCACTGCTCCACCAGGCTGCCAGGAGCCACTACCAGGCAACGCTCCAGGTCGCTGCGCGCGATTAGTTCCTTTATCAGCAGCCCGGCCATAATCGTCTTGCCGGCACCAGGATCGTCGGCGAGCAGGAACCGAAGCGGCTGGCGCGGCAGCATCTCGCCATAAACGGCCGAGATCTGGTGAGGAAGCGGATCGACGAGACTGGTGTGGATCGCGAGGTAGGGATCAAAATAGTGGGCGAGCTTGATGCGATTGGCCTCGGTCACGAGCCGCAACAGGCCGCCATCAGCGTCGAATGACCATGGTCGCCCGCTGACTTCGACATGAAGGCGGTATTCATCGTCACGATAGAGCACCGCCTCAGCGACCGCGCCGCTTAGGTCCCGATAGACGACGTTGATCGCCTGATCACCGATCCAGTCGACGGACAGGACCTGTGTCGGCTGGGACGAAGCGATGCCGCGCACAGACGCGCCATTCTTGATGTCCTCGAGTCTCGCCCCCATTAGCTGACGCTCCCCCAAAATACCGTTATAGCTGCAGCTCTGCCTTTTCTAGCGCAGCTTCTGTTTCTTTGCGGTTTATCGTAACGATATGCTGCGTTCGGGCACTCTGTTTTGTCACATCGCCGAGCAGCCCAAGTCGTTTGAGCACATAAAACAGCATCGCGTAGCGGACCGAGAGAATGCCGTTGCCATGATCGAACCCGTAATCCTTGGCAACGACTTTCTTCTGGCTGTCGGTCAGATCGGGATGCGGCCCGACGATGACATCGAAATAGTTGTTCCAGTGCCAGTCCTGCTCACCCGTCGCGCCCGGCGTTTCCTTGCCGCCGACCTCGAGAATGCGCGGCAGAAGGAAATCCTTGAACTCGTACTCGAGGTGGCAATAGGCCCGGGTATGCCAGCGGAACCCGTCGTAGCCGAAAGCGTGGGGCGTGATTCTGCGCCAGATCGGATCCGGGCGGGAGCGATTCATCGACTGATAAAAGATGTCCACAGAGGCGCTTTCGCGCATGGCGTCGAGAACCCTGCGCAGGACCTCGATCTCAATGTCCCGCTTGGGCGTCAGGGCGATATCGGCGCTGGGAAGCGTGGCGATCCAGGAATCATGAGCCGGCACGGTGCCTTCGGCCACCGAACGAAGCTGCGCGAGATAGATATAGGGGTCGGGGTCGAGAAAGCGCAGGACGAACTTGTCGGCCGCGACATAGCGCTTACTCCGGTTGTCGTAGTCCATGTTTCCGGGCGCCCGCTCCTGATAGAGCGTCAGGTCTTTCGATGCCTGCGGAATCGAAACGCCGAAGCATTCCTTGATGTCGGCGCGATTGATCGAGCGCTCCCAGAACAGGCGGAATTCAATAAATTGAAGCCTTTGCTCGACACCCCAGCGCACTCGTCGACCTCACTAATACGGCTATAAACTATACGTACTTAATAAGAGATGCGTCTAGTTCATAGATTCATCCTAACAGCGAGTCAACGGCATGGAGGCTGCGATTGGCAAAAGCCAGCGTTATTACCGACGTCTCCAGTACACACGTCACCTATGTTTCGGGTCGGACATGGGTCCATTCCGGACACATGGGTGAACCATTTCTCTGCCAACCTTTCAGCCCATCTCGTAAAACCGGGTCCGCCTGCCCATGACGGTCACCTTCGATCTCAGCCATGGCCTGGAACCCAATCCGCCTCAAACGATTTGTTCGTGCGTAGATCTTGAAGGGGAGAAACCATTGTCCGCACCTGACGAAATGGATGTCGTCCTCGAAAAGCTGCCTTTGAGGATCGGCGCCTACGTGCCCGACGATTTGCTGGAGGACTGGTTCGCGCCGGGAACGGGCATGAACCCGGTCAGCAAGGAAGCGCTGGCGGCGGCCAAGGCTTACGGATGGCGCTTCGAATGCGAGTTCAAATACTACCCCGAACGGATGGAGGGCGTGTTCTGGAAGTGGGTGCCGGCGATCTGATCCGCGCAAGTGCCATCAGCCCCTTGGCGCTTCAGTGATCGAGGTTACCGAGAGATCACTCCCCCTGATCTTCTCAGCCGCCGCCTATCGGCGTCGTCACCTTTCCGGTTCCGCCGCATTCGGGGCAGGTGCGGCCGTCGATCATGCCTGTCCCGGCGCAGCGGCGACAGAAATTCTCGCCGGTGCCAGGAATGCCAGCCGGGACTTCGTCGGGATTGGCTTGACCTTCGCCAAATTGCTCGGGTTTGCCTTGCAGTTGCTTTCTCAACCGGGCGACCGCGGCCTCGTCGACCTCAAGCGACGTGCTGCTGTCATCAGGCAGACCTTCGCCGGATTGGCCTATGGTTTCGTTGCGCGGCCGGTCGTTCGTGCCTGTCGTTATCTTTGATTTCTGAGCCATTGCAGTACTCTTTGCAAATTGCAGGTGCAGCTCTCAGCTCCTGCGGTTCGAACGCCTCAGCTCCGCAGAGGTTCCGGCTGGCAAATGTTCGCCGGCAGGGCGGGCGGAAGCGGCAATCAGCCAGGCTCATCCAGGCTGAAACGGCACGCGATCGGGGAGGCGCTCAAGCAGGATTCCCCTCAATGGCGCCGCGGCCTTTGCGTCAGCACTACGACAGCCGCTCCGACCGCACTTTCACATCGTCGCTCAGCTGCCGCACGATCCCGGCGGTCTTGCGGATATCGGCTTCGTCGAGAGCGACGCCCATGGTCGAGGCGATCGCCAGGAGTTGGGCGTTCAGCTCGCCGTAGCGCGCAGCACCCTTGCGCGTCAGCTGCACAAGCTTCGAGCGCCGGTGTTTTGGATTGTAGATGAATTCGACCAGCCCCTCGGCCGCGAGCTCATCCGCCAGCCGCTGCATGCGCTGGCGGCTGGTGGGCCGCATCTGGGCGATCTGCGGCACGGTGAGCGGGCCAAGCAGCGCCAGGCTGCGCATGAAGCCGAACGAGCCGCCGCCCCAACTGGTGATGAGCCCGGTCTTCTGGCCAAGAGCCCGTACCCTGAAGAAGCACTGGGCCACTTCGAGCATCAGCTCGGCGATCGCCTCGGCTTTGCCGTCGACGATGGGGTCCGTCCCCGTCGTTCGGTCAGTCCCGTGTCGTGCCGACGCCATCGCTTCAGTTCCCTTTTGCCGGTGCCATTTCGGCGATTGACACCTCCGTTGTCAACTTTTAGAATGACACCTTAGTTGTCGTTTCTAGGCGGCTATGGGCTTCGTAGCCCTCCAGCATTTGCGGGAGCAGACATGGCAATGGACCCGGCTGGGCAAACCGACAGCGGAACCGCAGGTGTCGTCGCGAGACCGCCGCTGCTGTTTCTCGCTGCTTTCCTGATTGGCTTCGTGCTGGATCGCCTGCTGCGCTTGCCGTTCCCCGGTCCGGGGCTGGTTAGCTGGATCATCGGCGGCGCGCTGATCTTGATCGGTTTTGCGCTTTTCGCCGCGGGCATTCGCAACTTCATGCGCGCGGCGACGCCGGTACCCACGAATGAGCCGACGCGCGTGCTGGTGACGACCGGTATCCACGGCTGGACGCGCAATCCGATCTACCTCGGCATGTTCCTCATCTATGGCGGCATCGGCGTGGCCGCGCAGAATATCTGGATCCTTGTCCTCACGCTGCCGTTGGCGATCCTGATCCGCTACGGCGTCGTCGCCCGCGAGGAGGCCTATCTCGAACGGCGGTTCGGCGATGCGTATCGCGGCTACAGGCAAACCGTGCGGCGGTGGCTCTGAGCGTCGCAAGAATACCGACAGTTGCGCACGTCAGGAAACCGCAACGAGATGACCGTTGCCAAGATCCCTCAGGGCCAGTTTCGGCGGCTCTTCGCCAATTTTTCGGGTCGGGCTCGGGATTTCCTGATCGAGACGCGCGAAACGCGGCCGGCGCTTTGCCGGATCGGGCACCGGCACGGCCTCGATCAACCGTTTCGTGTAGGGATGGCGCGGGTTCGAAAAGACCTGATCGCGGGTGCCCATTTCGACGATCTGGCCGAGATACATGACGGCGACACGATCGGAAATGTTCTCGACCACCGCCATGTCGTGCGAGATGAACAGATAGGCGATGCCGAATTCGTGCTGCAGTTCCTTCAGCAGGTCGAGCACGCGGGCCTGCACCGACACGTCGAGCGCCGAAACGCTCTCGTCGGCGATAATGAGTTTGGGCCTGAGCGCCAAAGCGCGCGCGATGCAGATGCGCTGGCGCTGGCCGCCCGAGAATTCGTGCGGATAGAGCTCCATCTGGTCGGCCGAGAGGCCGACGCGCTCGAACAGCGCCGCCACAAGCTGGCTGCGCTCTTCCTTCGAAGCGATGCCATGGATCAACAGCGGCTCGGCAACGAGGTCGCCGACGCGCATGCGCGGGTCAAGCGAGGCATAGGGATCCTGGAAAATCATCTGCACGTCGCGGCGAACCGCCTTGCGCTGGTCACGGCCAAGGCCCGCCAGATTGCGCCCGCCGATGACGATATCGCCGTGGTAGGGCACAAGCCCGGCCAGCGCCTTGGCGGTGGTCGACTTGCCGCAGCCGGATTCGCCGACCAGCGCCAGCGTCTCGTGCGGCGCGATCGAAAAGCTGATGCCTTCGACGGCGTGGACACGGCGGTTCACTTGGCCGAAGAAGCCACCGCGCAGGTCGAAGCGGACATGCAGATCGTTGACCACCGCCACGCTTGCGGGCATTTCCGCTTCGACGGATTTTTGTTCGGCGGATTTTTGGCGGCCGACGCCGGTACCAATGCGCGGCACGGCGGCGAGCAGTTCACGCGTATAGTCGGCTTGGGGGCGGGCAAAGATATCGGCGGCTGTTCCCTGCTCGACCATGCGGCCGTGCCGCATGATGACGACGCGATCGGCCATTTCGGCAACCACGCCCATGTCGTGGGTGATGAGGACGACGCTGGTGCCGTGTTCGCGCTGCAGATCGCGCAACAGTTCCAGCACCTCGCCTTGAACGGTGACGTCGAGCGCCGTCGTCGGCTCGTCGGCGATCAGCACATCCGGTTTCAGCGCCAGCGCCATGGCGATCATCACGCGCTGGCGCATACCGCCGGACAGTTCGTGCGGAAACTGTTTTAGCCGGCTTTCGGCTTCCGAGATGCGGACGGCCTTCAGCGCCTCGATGGCGCGTCGGCGGGCCTCGGCACGCGACAGGCCGGTATGGGCCTCGATGGACTCGACCAGCTGCCGGCCGATCGACAGCACCGGATTGAGCGATGTCATCGGCTCCTGGAAGATCATCGCGATGCGGTCGCCGCGAATACGGCGCATCCGACGCTCATCGAGCACCGCCAGATCGATGTCACCTCGATCCATATCGTGAAGCCGGATCATGCCTGACGATATGCGGGCGGCAGGCTGCGGCAAGAGCTGCATGATCGCCAGCGCCGTCATCGATTTGCCGGAGCCGGATTCGCCGGCAATGCAAAGCGTCTCGCCACGCTTGAGCGTCAGCGACAGGTCCGACACGACTTCCCGTTCGCCGTCCTCGCCGCGCACGCTGACGGAGAGGTTGGCGATATCGAGGATGGGGTTGTCGGCGAGGGTCATTGTGGGCGCGGCCGGGAGAAGGTCGTGTTCCTGCGCACCCCCCTCTGTCCTGCCGGACATCTCCCCCGCAAGGGGGGAGATTGGCAGTTTCGCCCCCGCGGCCATTCTTCGCCGTTGAAGATTGGCGAAATCCCTCGTGACATCCGATCTCCCCCCTTGCGGGGGAGATGGTCGGCAGACCAGAGGGGGGTGTGACGGAACGCAGCGTTCATTCAAACACGCAGCGCGGGAAATAGAACGACACCACCCAGTTCGGCATGTCGACGATCTCGCTGATCCTGAGATCGCCGCAGACCGAAACCAGCATATAGGCCTCGACCGGGTCCATTGCGTAGCGGCCGGCAAGCAGGTCGATCATCTGCGAGACCGCTTCCCTGGCTCCCGTCATCAGGTCCGGTCCGATGCCGGTCGTCACCTCATAGCCCTTGGCATCGAGATGGCGCGTCACCGGACCCGGCGTGGTGAAGCGCGGCGTCTTCAACCGCGCATTTTTAACCAGGTCGAGCTTGAGCACGACATCCATCGGGCTTTCGATCGCCGTGCCGCACACTTCGCCGTCGCCCTGCGCGGCATGCGTGTCGCCGACCGAAAACAGCGCACCGGCCACCTCCACCGGCAGATAGAGCGTGGTGCCGGCCGCGAGATCGCGGATGTCGAGATTGCCACCGACGCGCCTTGGCGGCACCACCGAGTGGAGACCCATTTCAGCCGGCGCGTTGCCGATAGTGCCGGCAAAGGGTTTTAGCGGCACCCGCGCATGCTTGCCGAACAGCGCCGGCTCGAGCGAGGCGGCGTCGTATGTCCAGATGTTCAGCGCCGGCTCCGGAAAATCGTCGGCGAGCAGCCCGAACCCCGGAATGTTCGCCGTCCAGCCGAAGCCGGACGGCTTGAACATCTCAATTGTGATCTTCAGCGCGTCGCCCGGCTCAGCCCCGTCGACATAGATGGGCCCGGTGACGGGGTTCACCTTGGCGAAGTCGAGCAAAGCGACGTCGTCCACAGTGCTGTCCAGCGTCAACTGGCCTCCGGACGAGTCCAGGCACTGAAACTCGATGGTCGAACCGGGCGCCACCCGCTCAGTCGGGACAAAGGAATTGTCCCAGCCGAAATGGTGATGGCGCCCGTGGATGGTGTAGTCGCAGTTATTGCACATCGGTCACATACACATTGTCGTAGTTGATCGGGATATGGACAGGGTCGACATAGAGATTGTCGGCGCCGCCCATCCGGGGCGATTTCATGGTGAAGCGCTGCTCGTTGAAGACCGGCACCCAGGGCGCGTCTTCCATGATCTTGCCGTAGATCGCGCTCCACATCCTGGCACGTTCGCCTGATTTGGCCGGATCGACGATCGAGTCAGCCTCCGCCGCCTTGGCGTCGAGATCCTTGTTGCAGTACCACGACCAGTTCCAGCCGCCCGGAACCGCGCCGGCGCAGCTGAGGATCGGCCCGTAGAAATTCGACGGATCGGGGAAATCGGCGATCCAGGCCATGCCGCCGGACCAGATCATCGGCGCGCCGGCCTTGTCGCCGCCGGCGGCGATGACGTTGGCTTGCGCGAGCGACTGGATGCTGGCCTTGATGCCGATTGCCGCCAGGTCCTGCTGGATCGCCTGGGCAATGCGCGGGTTGGGATCGGTGTTCATGGCGAACAGCTGGGTGTCGAAACCATCGGGATGACCGGCCTCTGCAAGCAAAGCCTTGGCCTTGGCCACGTCATAGGGATAGCCCTTGAATTCCTTGTCGTAGCCGGGCATCGACGGCGGCAGCGGCTGGTTGGCCGGCACCCCGCGGTTGTTGATCAGCTGGACGATACGGTCCTTGTTGATCGCCATGTTGACCGCTTGCCGCACCTTCACATTGTCGAAAGGCGCCATGGTGGTGTTCATGGTGATGTAGCCGGTGTGCAACTGGCCGCCCTCGACGACACGGGCCTTCTGCTCGGGATCGGCCATCACCTCCTGGAACTTGGCCGGCGGAATAACGTCGCCGAGCACGTCGACCTCGCCCTTCTGCAGCCGCAGCAGCGCCACGATCGGCTCCTGCCCGATCTCGAAGGTGACCTTGTCGAGATGCGGCAGGCCCTTGTGCCAGTAATCCGGGTTGCGCTCGAAGACGACGCGCTGGCCGAGCGTCCATTCGGCGAACTTGAAAGCCCCGGTGCCGACCGGATGCTTGCCAAAATCCGCGCCGTATTTCTCGACCTCCTCCTTCGGCACGACATGCGAGAAGTTGATGGCCATGACATGCAGGAAGGTGGCGTCGGGCCGGGTCAGTTCGAACTTGATGGTGTAGGGGTCGACGACGGTGACGCCCGCCAGGCTTTCCGCCTTGCCTGCAGCTACATCCTCGTGGCCCTTGATCGAGCCAAAGAAGCCGGCGCCCGGGCTCTGCGTCTTCGGATTGGTGACGCGATCGAGCGAATATTTCACGTCGTCGGCAGTCATCTCGCGGCCATTGTGGAACTTCACCCCCTGGCGCAGCTTGAAGGTGAAGGTCTTGCCGTCGGGCGCGATCTCGTAGCTCTCGGCGAGGTCGGGCCGCAGATTGGTGGTGCCCGGCTCGTAGTCCATCAGGCCGTCGAACAGGCTCTTGATCATCGACCAGTTCTGCCAGTCATAGCCGATGGCCGGATCGAGCGTGGCGACGTCGTCCTTGTAGGTGATGGTGATCGCGCCGCCCGGCTTGGCGTTCGGATCGACGGCGTGTTCGGCGCGGGCGCTTGTCATGCCGAGCATCAGCGCGAGCGCCGATACCGCAACGGTGGAGGTCAAGAATTTCTTCATCTCATGTTCCCTTTCTCTGGTTGTTACCGGTCTTTTTTTGGTTTTCATCTGAGCTTGATGCGCGGGTCGATGAACGGTGCGACGGTGTCGGCCAGGAGATTGCCAAGCACGATGGCGAAGGCCGAAACCAGGGTGACGCCCATGATGATCGGAATGTCGACGCGCTGGATGGCCTGCCAGGCAAGCTGGCCGATGCCGGGCCAGCCGAACACGCTTTCGACCACCACGATGCCGCCCATGAAGATGCCGATGTCGATGCCGATCATGGCGATGACCGGCAGGATGGCGTTGGGCAGTGCATGGCGGAAGATGATGGCGCCGCGCGCAAGGCCCTTGGCGCGGGCGGTCCGCATATAATCCTGGCGCAGCACGTCGATCATCGACGAGCGCATCATGCGGGCGTACCAGCCGGCGCCGAGTATTCCCATGGTCAGGGACGGCAGCACCAGATGGCGCCAGGTGCCGTAGCCGCCGATCGGAAACCAGCCGAGCTGCACGGCGAATACGTAAAGGAGCAGCAGGCCGACGACGAACTGCGGCGCCGAGACGCCGACAAAAGACGCGACCATCAGCGTCTGGTCGGTGGCGGTGCCGCGCCTGACGGCGGCAACAAGGCCCATCGTCAGGCCGATCGTCAGCTCGCAAAGGATGGCGCCGACCATCAAAAGCAGGCTTGCCGGCAGCCGCGACACGATGAGCTCCGTGACCTCGGAACGCTGGATGTAGGAGCGCCCGAGATCGCCGCTGAGCAGGCTGGTCAGATAGTGCCAGTACTGGATGAAGAAGGGCTGGTCGAGGCCGAGCTGCCGGCGGATGTTCTCGACCGTTTCGGGCGTGGCACTGCGGCCGGCGATCTGGCGGACGGGGTCGGCGGGCAGCAGGTAGAGCAGTGCAAAGGTGATCAGCGACACGCCGAGCAGGATGAGCACGGACTGGATAACGCGGCGGCCGAGATAGGCGATCATGCCCGGCCCCTTTGCGTCGGATCGAGGATGTCGCGCAGCGCATCGCCGATGAGGTTGAAGGCCAGCGCCAGCGCCAGGATCGCCGCACCAGGAAAGAAGACCAGCCAGGGCGCTGCCTGAAAATAGGTCTGGTTCTCGAAAATGATGTTGCCCCAGGATGCGGTCGGCGGCTGCACGCCGATGCCGAGATAGCTGAGCGTTGCTTCGAGCAGCACCGTCGTCGAGATGCCGAGCGTGCCCCAGACGATGATCGTCGGCAGCAAATGCGGCAGGATATGGCGAAACAGGATGCGTGGCGCGCTGGCCCCGATCGTACGCTCGGCGTCGATGAACTCGCGCTCGGCGAGCGAGCTGGTCTCGGTGTAGATGACCCGCGCGGTCTGCACCCAGTTCACCAGAGCGATCACCATGGCAACGATCCACAGGCTCGGCTGGAGCACCGCCGCCAGGCAGATGGCGAGCAGCAGCGCCGGAAAGGCCATCATCAGATCGGTGAAGCGCATCAGCGCGCCACCGATCCAGCCGCGGAAATAGCCCGCGGTGACGCCAACCAGCGTGCCGATCAGAAGCGCCACGCCGTTGGCGACGATGCCGATGATCAGCGAGGTGCGTGCGCCGAAAAGGATGCGGGTCAGCAGATCGCGGCCGAGCAGATCCGTGCCCAGCCAGAAGCTGGCATTCGGCGGCAAGGGCGCACCTTCAAGCGTGAGCCCGTCAAACATCTGCTCGTTCGGATCGTAGCCCGTCAGCCACGGCGCCAGGATGGCGCCGGCCAGGACGACGGCAACGATCACCAGGCCGATCAACGCCAGGGGACGCTTGACCAGACGCCGCCAGACGCCGGCGCGCGGCCTGGCCGGCATGCGCCCGGTTGCCGGAAGGTCAGGCGCGATGGGACTGGTCATCGCCGCCTTCTTCCGTCATCGCCACGATCCTGCGCGCGGCCTCTTCGACACTGATCTGCCAGCTCATCGCCAGCGACCGGAGCTGCGCATAGGCGCGGCCGTCCTCGGCGCCTTTCGACAAGGCCTCCACCGCGCGCACGATGGTCTGGCGCTCTGCGACGCGCAGGCGAAGCGACGATATCTCGCTTGCCAAAAGCTTGCGCGCCTCGAAACTCTGCCGCGCGATCAAAAGGGCGCTGTAGACGCCGGCATTGCCGACCGGCTTCAGCAACTGGGCGTCGGCCTTGTGCGACAGCGCCCACTCGATGCGGCCCGGCGCCTCGGAGCCGATCAGCGCCACCAGCGGCATCGGCGCCTCACCCGGCGTCCAGGGGAATTGTTCGTCGAAGCCGAGATCGGCATCGAAGAAGACGAAATCCGCCGCCAGCGCCTCGGCCGGCAGTTCCGGCCAGCAGCCGACCGTCTCGAGGCCGATTGCCGACAGTTGCCGCGTGATCGCCTGCACCGTCGGATGCGGACGATGCAGGACAAAGGCCCTGGCGCCGCCGAGATTCGGGATGCGCGGCACCCTGCTCACGAGACCACCCTCAAGCGTGGGCGGCCGAACGTCTCGGTGCGGTCATAGCGGGACAGATAGGGATCGGGCGCGACACCGTTGGTCAGCGTGACGGTCTTGAATGCGGTGCCCTCGATGCGCCCGATCTGCACCGGCAAGGTGGCGTGCTGGGTTTGCGGATCGATGGAGATGTCGCCCAACGGGGTTCGAAACGAGGTTCCGGCAAAGGCCTGGGGAAGGTCGGGCCATTGTCCGCCGGGATTGCGGGCAAGAATTTCGGCAAGCGTCCGCACCGAGGCATAGGCCGCCGCCTCGAAGGACGAGGCTGGCATGATGGAGGGCGCCGAATCGCCCTGGCGATCCGCTGCCGAGATGTCGTGAAAGTATGGCCCGACGGAAAGGTGGCCATTGCCCGCCCCGTTGAGCGCCGGCAACTCGCATTCGGTGAGATTGCAGGACAGGATCGGGCAGCGCTCCGGCCTGAAATGCGGGTCGCGTTCGGCGAGTTCGGCATAGGCAGTGATGAAGGCGTAGGACGAGGAACCAATCAGATTGTTCAGGACGAAATCCGGCCGGGTCGCATGGATCTCGGCGATCAGCCTGGAGACATCGACCTCGCCGAGCGGCAGATAGCGTTCGCCCAAAACCTTGCCGCCGGCGTCGGCGATCAGGTCGCGGGCGACACGGTTGGTCTCCCAGCCCCAGATGTAGTTCGAGCCGAGCAGAAAACCGTTGGCGCCGAAGCGCGGCACGACATGGGCCAGCAGCGGGACGAGATGCTGGTTCGGGCAAGCATGCATGTAGACGACATGCTCGTTCGCTTCGAAGCCCTCATAGGGACAGGCATACCAGAGCGTGCCGCCGGCGCGCTCGAGGATCGGGATGACCTCCTTGCGGCTCCATGACGTGATGCAGCCAATGATGTGGCGCGCGCCGCTGCTGGCGAGAATGTCGGCGCATCCCGTCGCGTAGCCATCGATGTTGCCTTGCGGGTCGCGCTCGACCGGAACGAATTCGATCGGGATGGCGGGATCGGCATTGACATCGGCGATGGCCGTCATCGCACCGGAACGGCAGGATTCGGACAGCAGGCGGTAGTTGCCCGACCGCGAGTAAAGGATGCCGATTTCGATACGCCGTCCCAAGCAAATCCCCAAAATAACAATGCCCCGCAGCCGCCGCCGCGGAAGGCGAGGCATACGAGGCATTTTTGCCGCCCGGCGGTCGGAGCCGGTATTTTCTCCATTAGCGTATTCGGTACGGCGGGTCAGTCAAGCGGGAAAGTGGAGGCCGGCCGGACGATGCTGCTGTAGAAGGGGGAGCGCCGTTCGGGCTTCACCAATTGTCGATGTTGGCGCTGCCCCTCATCGCCCTGCCGGGCACTTCTCCCCGTATAGTGACGGGGAGAAGAGGCTTATTCCTGCACCGTTGCCGATTGCCTCCGGCTACTCGCCGTAGACGTCGAAGGCAAAATATCTGTCGTTGATTTCCTTGTATTTGCCGTTGGCGCGCAGCGCGTCGATCGCCGCGTCGAGTTTTTGGGCCAACTCCTTGTTGCCCTTCTGCAGCGCGATGCCGACACCCGGTCCATGGATGGCCGGGTCTGGCGCCAGGGTGCCGAGCAGTTTGCAACAGGCGCCCTCGGGCTTCTTCAGCCATTCGGTCAGCAGGATGGAGCCGTCCATCACCGCGTCGAGGCGGCCGTTGACCATGTCGGTGCGGGCGTCGTCGCCGGTCGGATACGGTCTGATGGTCGAGCCTGCGTATTTCTGCTCGGCGAAATTCTGGTGGATCGTGGCGCTCTGCACGCCAAGCGCCTTGCCTTTCAGCTCCTCGGGCGAGGTGCCGGTGACGGTCGAATCCTTCGGCACCGCGATGGCCGGCGGCGTCTGGTAGTATTTTTTGGTGAAGTCGACCTTCTCGGCGCGTTCCGGCGTGATGGTGATGTTGATGATGGCGTCGAACTTGCCGGCCTGCAGTGCGGGAATAGAGCCGTCGAAATCCTGCACTGTGAATTCGCACTCGGTCTTCATCTCGGCGCACAGCGCCTTGCCGAGATCGATGTCGAAGCCGCCCAGCGTGCCGTCGGCATTGGCATAGTTGAACGGCGGATAGGCGCCCTCGGTGCCAAGCCTGAGTTTCTTGTCCTGGGCTGAGGCAGCACCGGTGGCGAGCGCCAGGGCGACGGCAGCGGCAGCCAAGAAACGACCGAAAAGGCGCATGATCCAGATCTCCGTTGTGGAGCAAAGTCTACGGGGTTTTGTGGGCGCGGCGGAGACGGAAACGACATGCCCTGCGGCGATCACGCCGCGGCAAGGCCCGATTGGAGGCTTCGTCGGTCAGCCGGCTGCTCGTGCCCGCTCGGTGGCGGCCTGGTCGATTGCCGACCCATCCGCGGACAGGGCAACGCCAAATTTCTCGGTGGCCTGTTCGGGCGTGTAATAGCCCAGGGCGACATCCCGCAGCACCAGTTGCGGGTCGCGCTGCAGGGGATCGCCATAGCCGCCGCCTCCCGGCGTGCCGACGCGCACGCGGTCGCCGGTTTTTAGCGCGATGTCCTGCTCCTTGGAGAGGTGCGGCGGCACATGTTCTCTGCCGTCGCGGAACACGGTCACCGTGTTGACCGCGCCGTCCCTGCCGCCGAGCGCGCCTTGCGGGCCGAAACGGCCGTGGTCCATGACGAAGGAGGCGCGGGCGTCGCCGCGCAGGATCTCGACCTCATAAGCGAGGCCGAAACCGCCGCGATGCCTGCCGGCGCCGCCCGAGCCGTCGCGCAGGGCATAGTGGCGATAGAGCACCGGAAACGCCTGTTCCATGATCTCGACCGGCGGCGATTTGGAAATGCCGATGGTCGAGCAGCCATTGCTCAGGCCGTCGTGACCGGCATTGCCGCCATAGCCGCCGCCAGAAATCTGGTACATGACGTAGTCGCGGCCGCGGGCCGGATCGTTGCCGCCGAGCGCGAAATTGCCGCTGGAGCCGGCCGGAGCCGCCGTCACCTTGTCGGGCAGCGCCTGCACCATCGCCGCGAACACCGCTTCGGCGATGCGCTGCGAAACCTCGGCGGCACAGCCCGAGACCGGGCGCGGATATCTGGCGTCGAGAAAAGTGCCTTCCGGCCGCTTGACGATCAGCGGCTCGAAGGCGCCGGCGCTGATCGGCACGTCGGGAAAAATGTGGCGCATGGCGAGATAAACCGACGACAAGGTCGTCGCCAGCACGCTGTTCATCGGCCCGGCGCAGGGTTTTGACGAGCCCGAAAAATCGAAGCTGAGCGTGTCGCCTTGTTTCTCGACGGCCAGCGCGATGGTCAGTGGCTGGTTGACCACCCCGTCGGAATCGACGAAGGCTTTTGAGCGATAGATGCCGTCGGGAACGGCCGAAATGTTGGCGCGCATCTGCTCGGCGGCGCGGCGGCGCAGTTCGGCGATCGCCTCGACGACTGTTTCGTCACCGTACCGATCCAGGATTCCATTGAGCCTATCCTGGCCGATCAGCAGTGCCGCCGCCTGCGCGCGAATATCGCCGATGCGCTGGTCGGCAACCCGGATGTTGGAGCAGATGATGGCGTAGATCTCGCGATCGAGCACGCCCTGCTTGAACAGTTTCACCGGCGGCACCCGCAGGCCTTCCTGCTCGACCGCCGTTGCCGAGGCAGAAAAACCGCCCGGCACCGAGCCGCCGATATCGGGCCAGTGGCCGGTGTTCGACAGCCAGCAGAAAATTTTTCCGTTGCGGTAGACCGGCATGGCGAAGCGCACATCCATCAGATGGGTGCCGCCGAGATAGGGGTCGTTGACGATGTAGATGTCGCCTGGCTCGGGCGGCAGGCAGCGTCCGTCGGCGATCATCTCGATCACCGTTCTGGTCGAATACTGCATGACGCCGACGAACACCGGCAGGCCCTGGCTGCCCTGCGCGATCAGCGATCCGTCGAGCGCCGAATAGATGCCGTCGGAGCGGTCGTTGGCCTCGGCGATGACGGGCGAAAAGGCGGCGCGCGAAAAGGTCAGGTCCATCTCGTCGCAGACCTGCTGCAGCGCCGCCTGGATGACCGAAAGCGTGATGGCGTCGAGAGTGATCATCCGCGCGGACCCCCACCCCTAACCCCTCCCCACAAGGGGGAGGGGGATTCTTGTTGGCGCTGAAAGCAGCAAATCGCTGCGTGTCGATGCCAGGAACTGGTGGCTCGACCAAATCCTCCTCCCCCCTGTGGGGAGGAGTTAGGGGTGGGGGTCCTCTTCGATGAAAGCCTTGTCATATCTGCCCCACCTCGATGATGATGTTGCCGTCGGCGTCCGAGCGCGCCCGGTCGCCGGGCTCGAGCACGGTGGTGGCGTCCATCTGTTCGAGGATCGCCGGCCCCTCGATGACGGCGGCGAGCGGCAGCTTTTCCCTGACATAGACCGGCGTGTCGTGCCAGCGCCCGCCATACCAGACCGGCCGGATCTCGCGGCGCGCCTCATCAAGCGTTTTGGCGCGGCCAGCCGGGTCGATCAGCCGCGACAGATCGATCGCCGGCCGCACGCCGGTGACCGAAGTGTTGAGGTTGACCAGATTGGCGCGGATTTCTGGCAGCTCGACCTTGAAGCGGGCGAAATAGGCCTTTTCGAACAGTTGCTGCAATGTTTCACGCGTCACTGAAGACGACGGCAGCGGCACGTTGATGATGTGGGTCTGGCCGACGAACTGCATGTCGGCGGAATGGGTGACGCGGATCGTCTCCGGCTTTACTGCCTCCTTGCCGATCAGCTCCCCGCCTTCGTTTCGGTGCCGTTCCAATATTGCCTGAAGCTTGGTTTCATCAAGGCTGGCCACCGGCTGGTTGACGGTGTTGACGAAATCGTGCCTGAGATCGGCGACGACGCAGCCGAGCGCATTGGTGATGCCCGGCCGCGCCGGCACCAGCACTTTTGGCAGGCCGAGCTCGCGCGCCAGAGCGGTGGCATGCAGCGGCCCGGCGCCGCCGAAGGCGAACAGCGCGAAATCGCGCGGGTCGTGGCCGCGCGACACCGAGACCATGCGGATGGCGCCGGCCATCTTGATGTTGCCGAGCCGCAGCACCGCGCCCGCCGCTTCGACACCGGACAGGCCGGTGGGGCGGCCGATCCTGTCTTCGAAGATGCCGGTGACGTGCTCTGATGTGACCGGATTTTCAACGGCAAGCAGTTTTTTCGGCGCCAGCCGGCCAAGCACCAGATTGGCGTCGGTGATGGTCGGTTCAACGCCGCCGCGGCCGTAGCAGATCGGGCCGGGATTGGCGCCGGCGCTTTCCGGGCCGATCTGGATCAGGCCGGCGGCATCGACGCGGGCGATCGAGCCGCCGCCGGCGCCGACCGTGTGCACCGCCACCATCGGCACATGGATCGGCATCGCATATTCGATCTCGATCTCGTTCGACACCGCCGGTTCGGCATTGCGGATCAGCGCCACGTCGGTCGAGGTGCCGCCCATGTCGTAGGTGACCAGGTTGTCGAAGCCGGCGCGCTTTCCGGTATAGGCGGCGGCGATGACGCCGGAGGCCGGACCGGACATCACCGTCTTGGCCGACTCACGGGTGACAAAGCGGGCCGAGATCATGCCGCCATTGCCGTTCATGATCAGGAAGTCGCGGGCGTAGCCTTTTGCCGCCAATTCCTTGCGCAGCCGCTCGACATAGCGCTCGAGGATCGGCTGCACCGAGGCGTTGACCGAAGCGGTGACGCCGCGCTCGAATTCGCGCGCTTCCGACAGCAGCGCATGGCCTGTCGTGATGTAGCTGTTCGGCCAAAGCGCGGCGGCGATCTCGGCGGCGCGCCGCTCATGCGCCGGATTGGCGTAGGAATGCAGGAAATGGATGACGAGCGATTCGCAGCCGGCCGCGATCAATTGTGAAACCGCCGCGCGCATCTCGGTCTCGTCGAGCGGAATGCGCACCGCGCCCGAGGCTTCGACGCGCTCCGAGACTTCAAGCCGCAGGTTGCGCGGAATGATCGGGACGAAGCTGCCGGTCATGCCATAGGCCTGCGGCCGCGTCCGCCGGCCAAGCTCGATGACGTCGCGAAAGCCGCGCGTGGTGATCATGCCGGTCCTGGCCAGCCGGCGTTCGAGCACTGCGTTGGTGGTGGTGGTCGTGCCGTGCACGATGAGGTCGATGCCGCGGATGGGAAAACCGGTGGCGTCGAGCGCCGAAACCACCCCAAAAGCCTGGTTGTCGATCGTGGTCGGGGTCTTGGCGATATGCACCTTGCCACCGTGACGGCCGTCGATCAGCAGCAGGTCGGTAAAGGTTCCGCCGACATCGATGCCGGCGACGACGCTGCCCGAGGAATCCAGCGTCTGCGCCGAAAAATTCTCTTCCATTGTCGAAACCCGAAATGTCAGAACTACAGATATGTCTCAGTTTGGAAAGGTGTTTCAGCCTGGCGTCTTGACGCAAATATCATTTGTATACTAATAAATTCCGGACACAAGAGCTTACCGCTTGGCAGTGTGCAAACGGCACGCCGGAACCTGATCGGTTCGGGCGCGCAGGAGAAGGTTTGGCGTCAGCGCCCTCGGGTGGGCCAGAAGGTTAGGCCAGAAGGTTAGGTTTGATGAACACCACATCCGCGCTCAACACCGCCGGCGCCCGGCCGCTGCAGTTCCCGATTCCGGCCAATGTCTATGCCGAAACCGTGGTCTCGGTGAAGCACTATACCGACCGGCTGTTTTCGTTCCGCATCACCCGGCCGCAGTCGCTGCGCTTCCGCTCCGGCGAGTTCGTCATGATCGGCCTGCCCAATGCCGAGAAGCCGGTGTTCCGCGCCTATTCGATCGCCAGCCCCGCCTGGGACGACGAGCTCGAATTCTTCTCGATCAAGGTGCCGGACGGCCCGCTGACGTCTGAGCTGCAAAAAATCGAGATCGGCGACACCGTCATCATGCGGCAAAAATCGACCGGCACGCTGGTGGTCGACGCGTTGACCCCGGCCAAGCGCCTGTTCATGATCTCGACCGGCACCGGCATCGCGCCCTTCGCCAGCCTGCTGCGCGATCCCGACACTTTTGAGAAATTCGAGCAGGTCGTGCTGACCCACACCTGCCGCGACAATGCCGAACTCACCTACGGCCAAGAGCTGGTTGCAGAGCTGGAGAACGACCCGCTGATCGGCGAGCTGACCGGCGGCCGCGTCACGCTCTACAATTCGACAACGCGCGAAACCTCCGAGCGCATGGGCCGCATCACTGCGCTGATCGGCTCGGGAAAATTTTTTACCGATCTCGGCATCGACAAGCTCGACCCCGAAACCGACCGCATCATGATCTGCGGCTCGATGCACATGCTCAGGGATGTCAAGGAACTGGCCGAAAGCCTCGGCTTCGAGGAAGGCTCGCTGCACCATCCGGCAAGCTTCGTCGTCGAGCGGGCGTTTGTCGGCTGAGACGCTCCGCTTGTTTCTGTGACGCCGGGGATTGGCGAAAGCCGGGATCACGGCCGATCTCCCCCCTTGCGGGGGAGATGTCCGGCAGGACAGAGGGGGGTGGGAAGGATCGCTACTGCTTTCATTCTACGCTTCGACGCCCGAGAATGGGCCTTGGGATCCCTGACTTTCGAGCGTCGCGGCGGTGCAGGCCTTTTTGATGCCGGCGGGACAGCACCCCCCTCTGTCCTGCCGGACATCTCCCCCGCAAGGGGGGAGATTGGCAGCTTCTACGCAGCGCTGTTCGGCTGATGTCACAGCTGGCTTTTTCAACTATGACCGCCTGAAGGACTCGTGAAGCGCTGCTTCACGGGCTATCTTCGGCACAAGTCGTCGAACGAAAGGGCAGGAGATGAGCAGCACCAGCCGCGAAGCAGAGCGCGGACCTTCGAAGATCACGCCGCTGCCGGCGCGCACCGCCGCCAATGCGCCGGCGCTGCAAGCGCACGGCATTGCCCGCAATCCCGGCATGACGCTCGATCTCGGCTTCATGGAATCGATGCGCAGCGTCAACCGCTCGGCGCTGGAACGGCGTGTCGCCAGCCTGGCCAAGCGGCGCTCGATCAAGGCCGACAACCAGGCCGCCTGGCTGCTGCGCGCCGTCGCCTGCATGGACCTGACGACGCTGAACTCGAACGACACCGACGAGCGCGTGCGCCGGCTCTGCGCCAAGGCGGTCAATCCGTTCCGCCGCGACATCGTCGAAGGCCTCGGCATTACTGGCGAGAAGATCCGCCCGGCGGCGGTCTGCGTCTATCATCCCTTCGTCGCCACTGCCGTCGATGCGCTGCGCGGCAGCGGCATCCATGTCGCCGCCGTTTCCACCGCCTTCCCTCACGGCCTCACCCCGCTGTCGACGCGGCTGCAGGAGATCGAAGCCTCGGTGAGCGACGGCGCCGACGAGATCGACGTGGTCATTCCACGCGGCCTGGTCTTTGCCGCGAAATGGCAGGAACTCTATAGCGAAATCGTCTCGATGCGCGCCGCCTGCGGCGAGGCGCATCTGAAGGTCATTCTCGGCACCGGCGACCTCGCGACGCTGCGCAACGTCATGCTGGCGTCGATGGTGGCGATGATGGCGGGCGCCGATTTCATAAAGACCTCGACCGGCAAGGAAAGCGTCAACGCGACATTGCCGGTCGGCCTTGCCATGGTGCGCGCCATCCGCGCCTATTTCGAGGAGACCGGCTACCTCATCGGCTTCAAGCCGGCCGGCGGCATTTCGACGGCAAAAGCGTCGCTCGACTGGCTGGTGCTGATGAGGGAGGAGCTTGGCCGGCGGTGGCTGGAGCCGGACCTGTTCCGCTTCGGCGCGTCGAGCCTGTTGACCGACATCGAGCGCCAGCTCGAACATCATCTGACCGGTCACTATTCGGCCAATCATCGCCACGCGATGGCGTGAGGCGGGAGCCCCCCATGAACATTCTCGAACGCTATCATGCCATGGACTACGGCCCGGCGCCGGAGGCCCGCAATGAGGCCGATGCCTGGCTTGCCGCGCGTGATTTCTCCAAAGCGCTGTTCATCGGCGGCGACTGGAAGGCAGCCGCCAGCGGCAAGACCTTTGACACCAGCGATCCGTCATCGGGAAAATTGCTGGCAAAAGTGTCGGATGCCGGGGCTGCCGATATCGACGCGGCGGTTTCGGCCGCGACAAAAGCGCTGCCGAAATGGAGAGCCAGCTCCGGCTACAGCCGTGCAAAGGTGCTCTACGCCATCGGCCGCGCCATGCAGCGCCACCAGCGGCTGTTTGCGGTGCTGGAATCGATCGACAACGGCAAGCCGATCCGCGAAAGCCGCGACATCGATGTGCCGTTGGCCATCCGCCATTTCATCCACCATGCCGGCTGGGCGCAGGCGCTGGACAGGGATTTCCCTGATCAGAAGGGCGTCGGCGTCGTCGGCCAGATCATCCCGTGGAATTTCCCGCTGTTGATGCTGGCCTGGAAGATCGCGCCTGCGCTCGCCGCCGGCTGCACGGTGGTGCTCAAGCCGGCCGAGTTCACGCCGCTCACCGCCATCCTGTTCGCCGAGATTTGTCAGCGCGCCGGCGTGCCGAAGGGCGTCGTCAACATCGTCCAGGGCGGACCCGAAGCGGGCGCGGCAATCGTCAACCATTCCGGCGTCCAAAAAATCGCCTTCACCGGCTCGTCCGAGGTCGGCAAGATCATCCGCAAGGCCACTGCCGGGTCGGGCAAAAAGATATCGCTGGAACTTGGCGGCAAATCGGCCTTCGTCGTCTTCGAGGACGCCGACCTCGACAGCGCCGTCGAGGGATTGGTCGACGGCATCTGGTTCAACCAGGGCCAGGTCTGCTGCGCCGGCTCGCGCCTTTTGGTGCAGGAAGGCATCGCCGAGGCCTTCGTCGCCAAGGTCAAGACGCGGATGAGCCGGCTGCGTGTCGGCAGCCCGCTCGACAAGAACACCGATATCGGCCCGCTGGTCGACCTGACCCAGCTCGATCGCGTCAAGGGGCTGGTCGCCGAAGGCGCCAAACAGGGCGCCATCTGCTGGCAACCGGACGTGGCGCTGCCGTCTTCCGGTTATTATCACCTGCCGACACTCGCCACCGGTGTTTCTCCGGCCAATATCCTGGCCCAAGAAGAAGTATTCGGGCCGGTGCTGGCGACCATGACCTTCCGCAACACCGAGGAAGCGATCGAGCTCGCCAACAACACGCGCTACGGCCTGGCCGCCTCGGTGTGGAGCGAGAACGTCAACCTTGCGCTGCACGTCGCGCCGCAATTGAAGGCCGGCGTCGTCTGGGTCAACGGCACCAACATGTTCGATGCCGCCTGCGGCTTCGGCGGTTATCGCGAGAGCGGCTTTGGCCGCGAAGGCGGGCGCGAGGGCATGTTCGAATATTTCTCGGCAAAACTGCCTCTTGGTCCCGCCATCAAGCCGGCAACGGCACCGGCTCCGTCGATCGAGCAGGCCGAAAGCGACGCCATCGACCGCACGGCAAAACTCTTCATCGGCGGCAAGCAGGTGCGGCCGGACGGCAATTATTCGCTTGCCGTCGCCAGCGCCAAGGGCAAGCTTGCCGGCGAGGTCGGTCTCGGCAGCCGCAAGGATATTCGCGATGCCGTCGCGGCTGCACGCGCCTGCAAGGCCTGGCCGGAGGCGACCGCCTATAACCGCAGCCAGGTGCTGTATTATCTGGCCGAGAACCTGTCCGGCCGTGCCAACGAATTTGCCGCTCGCCTCACCGAGCTTACCGGCGCTACCGCCAAGGCGGCGCGCGACGAGGTCGACCAATCAATCGAGCGGCTGTTCCTCTATGCCGGCCTGGCCGACAAGTTCGAGGGCCGCGTCCACCAGCCGCCGGCCCGCGCCGTCACTTTGGCGCTGCATGAGCCGGTCGGCGTCGTCGGCATCGTGGTATCAGACAATGCGCCGCTGCTCGGCCTGATCTCGCTGGTGGCGCCGGCGCTGGCCATGGGCAACACCGTGGTCGCGGTGCCGTCGGAAAAATATCCGCTGCTTGCCACCGATCTCTACCAGGTCATCGAATATTCCGACGTTCCGGCCGGCGCCATCAACATCGTCACCGGCCGCACCGCCGAGCTCGCCGGCGTGCTGGCCAGGCACGACGATGTCGACGGGCTGTGGCTGTTCGCCGATGCCGAAACCTGCGCCAGGGCCGAAGCCGACTCCGTCGGCAATCTCAAGCGCGTCTGGACCGGCAACGGCCGCAGCCTCGACTGGGCGTCGGCCGAGGCCGCCGGCGATGCGTTGCTGCGCCGCGCCGTCGAGGTCAAGAACGTCTGGGTGCCCTACGGCGACTGAGCGTGTGTGTAGTTGTCGACGTCGGCGCCGCCCCTCATTGCCCTGCCGGGCATTTCTCCCCGTATAGTGACGGGGGAGAAAGACGCTGCCTCGGCGCCGGGCTTGACGGGCTAAAAGATGTTCTTTACCGAGAAAAAACATTTTCCACCCCTAGGCGAATAGCACCCGGGCGGCGACAGAGGGAGAAAAAAAGCATGGCGGATCTGGCAGGCAAGATCGTTGTCGTCACGGCGGCGGCACAAGGCATCGGCCGGGCGAGTGCGCTGGCTTTCGCCAAGGCAGGCGCTATCGTTCACGCCACCGACATCAACGAGGTGCTGCTCGCCGACCTCGGCAAGACGGCAGATATCAAGACCCGCAAGCTCGACGTGCTGAACGACGAGGCGGTCGAAACTGCCTTCGCCGAGATCGGCGCTGTCGACGTGCTGTTCAACTGCGCCGGCTTCGTCCATTCGGGCTCGATCCTCGAGATGAAGGACGCCGATCTCGATTTTGCTTTGGATCTCAACGTCCGCTCGATGATCCGCACCATCCGCGCGGTGCTGCCCGGCATGCTGGAACGCGGCAACGGCTCGATCATCAACATGGCGTCGCTGGCCGGCTCGACCAAGGGCGTGCCCAACCGCTTCGTCTATGGGCTGACCAAGGCGGCGGTCATCGGCCTGACCAAATCGGTCGCCGCCGACTATGTCGGCAAGGGCATACGCTGCAACGCCATTTGCCCGGGCACGGTCGAAAGCCCGTCGCTGGAGGACCGCATGCATGCGCAGGGCGACTACGAGGCTGCCCGCGCCGCCTTCATCGCCCGCCAGCCGATGGGCCGCCTCGGCACACCCGAGGAAATCGCCGATCTCGCCGTCTATCTGGCCGGCGCCACCTATACGTCGGGGCAGGCTTATAATATCGACGGTGGCTGGTCGATCTAAGAGGCCATTTGAAAACTCTGAGTTTGCAAACGGCCTCTGCGCCGCAATCAGGAGAAAAAGAATGAAACTGCTGCGCTATGGCGAAGCGGGGAGCGAACGCCCCGGCCTGCTCGATGCGGATGGAACGATCCGCGACCTCTCCGGCCATGTCACCGACATTGCCGGCAAGGCGCTCGACCCGGCATCGCTCGAAACGCTGTCGAAGCTCGATCCGAAATCGCTGCCGGCGGTTTCCGGCAATCCCCGCATCGGCGCCTGCGTCGCCGGCACCGGCAAATTCATCTGCATCGGCCTCAACTATTCCGACCATGCCGCCGAGACCGGCGCCACCGTGCCACCGGAGCCGATCATCTTCATGAAGGCAAGCTCGGCCATCGTCGGGCCTGACGACGACGTGCTGATCCCGCGCGGCTCGGTCAAGACCGACTGGGAAGTCGAGCTTGGCGTGGTCATCGGCAGAAAGGCGAAGTACGTCACCGAGGCCGAGGCGCTAAATTATGTGGCTGGCTATTGCGTCGCGCACGACGTGTCCGAGCGCGCCTTCCAGGCCGAGCGCCAGGGCCAGTGGACCAAGGGCAAGAGCTGCGACACATTCGGGCCGATCGGCCCGTGGCTGGTGACCAAGGACGAGGTCCAGGACCCGCAGAACATCCCGATGTGGCTGAAGGTCAACGGCAAGACGATGCAGAACGGCTCGACCAAAACCATGGTCTATGGCGTCGCCTACCTGGTCTCCTATCTCAGCCAGTTCATGTCGCTGCATCCTGGCGACATCATCTCGACCGGCACGCCGCCCGGCGTCGGGCTCGGCATGAAGCCGCCGGTGTTCCTAAAACCCGGCGACGTCGTCGAGCTCGGCATCGAAGGGCTGGGCATGCAGAAGCAGACGTTCAAGGCGGACGCGTAGCGTCGCTCTGCCTTCTCCCCTTGTGAGGCCTTTGCACAGAATCGGATTGATGATTCCGGGGGTAAGGAAGAGAGGGAGATGATTCGGATGGTCGATCGTGT
>NZ_JBVVQT010000033.1:0-47307 GCF_055811595.1 Mesorhizobium sp. WSM4814 | reverse complement strand
CCCTCGCCCCGCCCGCCCGGCCACAACCCACTCCCCGCGCCCCCGCCTTGGGGGGTTTTGTGCGGCCTTGCAAAGAGGGGGGTGGGCGGGAACTCACGCTATCCGAGATTTCCCTTTTGGCGAGGCGAAACCATCCGCAGCCCCTCACACCTTGACCAATTGCTCCACGCGGTCTTTCTCGCCAAATATGCGCAAATAGCGCTCGATCTCTTTTTCGTCGCCGGTGGCCTTGGCGGGATTGTCGGAGAGCTTGACCGCCGGGTGGCCATTGGCCTCGGTGACCTTGCAGACAAGCGAGATGGCGTCGAGCCGGTTGGTTTTGGTCGGCGCGCAGCCCTCGAAATCATTGGTCAGGTTGGTGCCCCAGCCGAAGGACATGCGCACCTTGCCGTGGAAATGGCGGTAGGTTTCCTCGATGGTCTCGACCTCGAGCCCGTCGGAGAAAATCAGCAGCTTCTGTCTGGGGTCCTTGCCCTTTCCGCGCCACCAGGAAAGGATCTTTTCGCCGCCTTCGATCGGCGGCGCGCTGTCGGGGCGAAAACCGGTCCAGTCGGCGATCCAGTCCGGCGCGTCACGCAGGAACGCCGCGGTGCCAAAAGTGTCCGGCAACACGATCAGCAGATTGCCGCCATAGTAGCGCTGCCAGTCCTGCAGCACCTTGTAGGGCGACTGCTTCATTTCCTTTTCCGAATTGGCGAGCGCGGCGAACACCATCGGCAGTTCATGCGCGTTGGTGCCGAGCGCCTCGAGGTCGTTGTCCATGGCCAAAAGCACGTTGGAGGTGCCGGTGAACGCCTCGCCGATGCCTTCCTTCAGCGCTTCGACGCACCAGCGCTGCCACAGGAAGGAATGGCGGCGGCGGGTGCCGAAATCCGAAATGCGGATATCCGGCAGCGCTTTCAGCCGCTCGGTTTTGGCCCACATCTTGGCCTTGGCGCGAGCATAGAGCACGTCGAGCGCGAACGGCCCGAACGCCCGCATGGCGGCGCGAGAGCGAAGTTCATTGATAATTGCCAGCGCCGGGATCTCCCAGAGCGTCGTGTACATCCACGGACCGCTGAAAGTGAGCTCGTACTGGCCATCGCGCTTGGAAAGCGCGTATTCCGGCAACTGGAAATTCTCGAGCCAGGCGAGGAATTCCGGTTCAAAAATCTGCTTGCGGCCATAGAAGGTGTTGCCGCCAAGCCAGATCATCTCTTTCTTGGAGAAGCGCAAGGTGCGGGCATGGTCGAGCTGATCGCGCAATTCCGCCTCGTCGATCTCCTCGGCAAGGCGAACCGAGGTGGTGCGGTTGATCAGCGAGAACGTGGTGTCGATCTTGGGATACATGCCCCAGATCATCTGCAGCATCAGCAGCTTGTAGAAATCGGTGTCGAGCAGGCTGCGGACAATCGGGTCGAGCTTCCAGGTGTGGTTGTAGACGCGCCGCGCTATATCGGTCTTGGTCATGTCTCGATGCCGCCTTCGCTGCTCGCCCTAGCTTTTGTTTAGCGCTTTTCCCGGGAAGCCGCTGCGCACTATTCCGGGAATTGCTCCAAATGCCTCTTAGCATTGAATTTTTGAATGCGCCTCCCGCTTTGCCGGCTGGCCCGACAAAAAGAAAAGGCTGCGGGAAGCGCGCTGCGTCGGCTGCAGCAACTTCAGGGCGCGGTCTTGGCGCCGATCACCCTCAGCGCCGGACGCTTCCTGCGGATGCCGATGCGGCCCGCCACCGGCGCATCGGCGCGGCCGTCGGCCTGCTCCTTTTCGGCAAACAGCCAGTCGATGAACAGCTGCACGATCGGCGCCGACCTCATCTCGTTGCGGCAGACGACATAGAAATCGTCGACCGCCGGCACCGACAGGCTGAACGGCGCGACCAGCAGTCCCCTGGCAAGCAGTCCGCTTGCTGTCACCGTATCGCCCAGCGCCACGCCATGGCCGTGGACAGCCGCCTCGCTCGCCATGCGCGCGTCGCCGAGATGATGGCGGCGGCCGCGCTCCAGATCCAGCGCGTCGGCGGCGGCCAGCCAGGTGTGCCATTCGCGGCCGTCGTCGCCGTGCAGGAAGACGTGATCGGCGAGGTCGCGCACGGTGCGGATCGGACGGTTGTTGATCAGCGTCGGGCTGACCACGGGGAACAGTTCGAGGCCCGACCATTTGCGCATCCAGCAATCGGTCCAGCTGCCATCGCCATAATGCACGCAGATATCGATATGCGGCGCGCGGACGTCCTTGGCGTCATTGGACGGGATCAGCGTCAGCCTGATATCGGGATACTGCGAGGTGAAGCTGCCGAGCCGCGGGATCATCCACAGCAGCAGCAGCGCCGGCACGCAGGACACCGACAGGGCGCCGGTGCTCGCCGGCCTCGTCATGCGCTGCGTGGCGGCGGCGATGCCGTCGAAGGCAGTCGACACCGCCGGCAGCAATTCGGCGCCGTGCGGCGTCAGCTTCACCCGCTGACCGGCGCGCTCGAACAGCTTGACGCCCAGCGACTGTTCGAGCGCCTTGATCTGATGGCTGACGGCGCCGTGGGTGACGTTGAGCTCAGCCGCCGCCTTGGTCAGCGAGGCATGGCGCGCCGTCGCCTCGAAGGCGCGCAATGGATTCAGGGGAGGCAGACGCTTGGCCATCGGAGCCTCAAAGGAACACGATCCCCCCGGTTTGGATAAGACCGTGCTCGACATCAATGTGAGATTTTCTCACAGCAAACACCCTAACAATATCAATTGATTTTTCAATGCAGCTGCAAGACACTTTGGCTCGTACCGCATCAAGACGTGAAATCCGCAGGCAGCCGGCAGGAATGGCGACCGTCATCGATGGCCGCACTGCACCAGCCATGGAGGACCGACATGGGTTATAACAGCGGCAAGCTCGAAGCGTTGCGCCGCAAATATGGCGAAAGCCATGGCGGCGAGATGTTCGACCCAAAATTCCGGCGCGTCGCCGACAAGATTTTTTCCAAGAGCGGCACGCGGCTGGCGCCCTATTCCGGCATCCCGACCTTCCTCAGCGCGCCTTACCGGGAAATAGCCGCCGACAATCCTGATTTCGGCGATCTGCAGGTGGCGATGATCGGCGTGCCGATGGACCTTGGCGTGACCAACCGGCCGGGCGCCCGCTTCGGGCCAAGGGCACTGCGCGCCATCGAGCGCATCGGCCCCTATAACCATGTGCTGGAATGCGCGCCGACACATGAGCTGAAGGTGGCCGACATCGGCGACGTGCCGTTCCAAAGCCGCTACCGGCTGGAAACCAGCCATGACGACATCGAGCGCCGGACGAACCAGATCGTCGACGCCGGCGTCATTCCGCTTTCGGTCGGCGGCGATCATTCGATCAGCCATCCGATCCTGAAGGCTGTCGGCAAAAAAGCGCCGGTCGGCATGATCCATATCGACGCCCACTGCGACACCAGCGGCCTGTTCGACATGACCAAGTTCCACCATGGCGGCCCGTTCCGCAACGCGGTGCTCGACGGCGTGCTCGACCCGTCGCGCACCATCCAGATCGGCATCCGCGGATCGGCCGAATATCTGTGGGAGTTCACCTACGAATCCGGGATGACCGTCGTGCATGCCGAAGAGGTGACCGGCCTCGGCATGCCCGCCATCATCGCGAAGACGCGCCAGATCGTTGGCGATGGCCCGACCTATGTGTCCTTCGACATCGACAGCATCGACCCGGCCTTTGCGCCGGGCACCGGCACGCCGGAAGTAGGCGGGCTGACGACGCGGGAAGTGCTTGAACTTCTGCGCGGCCTCAAAGGGCTCAACATCGTCGGCGGCGACGTCGTCGAGGTGGCGCCGCAATACGACGCGACCACCAACACCGCCCATGCCGGCGCGCAGGTGCTGTTCGAAATCCTCAGCCTGATGGTGTTCAGCCCGGCGATCTCAGGCAAGCGAGCTTAACGCACATCCAAGGCGGCCGCCGCGCTGGAGCCGGCGGCCGCATTCAAACAAAACAAGCTTCCAGCAGGGGAACGACAATGACATTTCACATGAAATCATCCATCGCCGCCGTGCTGCTGCTCGCCGGCTTCGGTCTTGCCACCCAGGCCGCCAATGCCGACGCGCTCGACGACATTACCAAGGCCGGCGCGATCAATGTCGGCATTTTCTCCGACTTTCCGCCCTTCTCCTCGGCCAGTGCCGATATGAGCATCAAGGGCTATGACGTCGACGTGGCGCAGTTCATCGCCGACCAGCTCAAGGTCAAGCTCAACTTGGTCAGCGTGACCGGGCAGAATCGCATCCCGTATCTTACCGACAAGCGCGTCGATATCCTGATGAGCGTCGGCTACTCCAAGGAGCGCGAGCAGGTGATCGATTTCGCCGCCGCCTACGCGCCCTATTATATCGCCGTCATCGGCCCGGCCGCGCTCAAGGTCGAAGGCAAGGACGATCTCGCCGACAAGTCGATCGCCGTCAACCGCGGCACGCTGGAAGATACGTCGCTGACCGAGGCAGCACCCGCCTCGGCCGACATCCGCCGTTTCGACAACTATAATTCCGTCATCCAGGCCTTCATCTCGGGTCAGACCCAACTGATGGTCGTCGGCAACGATGTCGGCGCCCAGGTGCTCGCCCGCCAGGAGGCACTGAAGCCGGAGCAGAAGTTCCAGCTTCTCACCTCGCCCTCGCATATCGGCCTCAACAAGAACGAGGACCGCCTGAAGCAGGCGGTCAACGACGCGGTCGCCAAGATGCTGGCCGACGGCAAGCTGGACGAAAGCTCGAAAGCCTGGCTCAAAACACCGCTCAATCCCGACAACCTCAAGGATTGATCTCCGAGGTAAGGACCTACCATGGGCTACAGCCTCGACTTCGGCTGGCTTGCCGATGCGACAGGTGCGATCGCGCGCGGGGCGGCCATGACGATCCTTTTGATCGCCGTGACCACGCTGGCGGGAACGTTCCTCAGCATCCTCGGCGCAGCAGGGCGGCGAAACGGCCCCTTGCTGCTCAAGCGGGCAATCGGCGTCTATGTCGAAATTATCAGGAACACGCCGTTCCTTGTGCAGCTGTTCTTCATCTTCTTCGGATTGCCCAGCATCGGCGTGAGGCTCGATCCGCTGCTGGCCGCCATGCTGGCAATGACGCTCAACATGGCGGCCTACACGATCGAAATCGTCGGCGCCGGGCTCGACGCGGTGCCGCGCGGGCAGACGGAAGCAGCCCTTGCGCTTGGGCTCAGGCTGCGTCAGGTCTTCGTCAAGATCGTGCTGCCGCAAGCGCTCAAGGTGATCTTTCCGGCGCTGACCAGCCAGATCATCATCATGATGCTGGAGTCCGCCGTGGTGTCGCAGATCGCGGTGCGCGAACTGACCTACGAGGCCGACATGCTGCAGGCGCGCACCTTCCGTGCTTTCGAGACCTATTTCGTGGTGACGATGGTCTATCTCGTCCTGTCGATGGGGCTGCGCCGGCTGCTGGTCAGCGGCGGCCGCCGCGCTCTGGGAGCCAGCGTGTCATGATCGAATTCACCTTCTGGGATATCGTCCGCAACCTCCTGCTCGCCGCGCGCTGGACGGTGCTTCTGTCACTGGCGGCCTTCGTCGGCGGCGGCGTGGTCGGCATGCTCGTGCTGTTCTTCCGGATCGCCAAGAATAAATGGGCGCGGCGCCTGGCCTCGGGCTACATCGCGCTTTTCCAGGGCACGCCGCTGCTCATGCAGCTCTTCCTGATGTTCTTCGGCCTGCCGATGCTGGGCTTGCGCATCGAGCCGTGGACCGCTGCAGCGCTTGGCCTGACCTTCTTCGCCAGCGCCTATCTCGCCGAGATCTGGCGCGGCGGCGTCGATGCGCTGCCGCGCGGCCAGTGGGACGCCGGCGCCAGCCTCGGCCTTCACTATCTGCAGGAACTCAGGCTGATCATCCTGCCGCAGGCGTTTTCGATCACCCGCGCCCCGACCGTCGGTTTCCTGGTGCAGCTGATCAAGTCGACCGCGCTGACCTCGATCATCGGTTTCGAGGAACTGGTCAGGACATCCAACGCCATCAACAATGCGACCTTCGAGCCGTTCACCGTCTATGGGCTGGTCGCCTTGATCTTCTTCGCCATGTGCTTCCCGCTGACGCAATATGCGCGCTCGCTTGAACGACGAGCGACGACAAACTAGCAAACCGCCTCGGCGCTTGGCGTTCGAATGCCTTCTTAGCTTCTTCGGAGCTATCTCCTTGTTACAAGAAGAGTTCTGTGTACTCTCCACATGCGTTAGGAAGGCTTGGGGATGAGAATTGCAATGTTGGTCGCGTTGGCCGCGACAGTGGCCGGGTGCGCGACCTCTCCGGTCGACTATGGAGCGTCGCTTTCGAAGCAAGACCGGAAATGGGCGTCGCCGGAATGCCAGCAAGCCCGCATGGAGGCTTCGGACTACGACGCTCGCGAAAAAAAGCAGCCGGGCTGGGGAACCGGCGTCTTTCTTGGCCCGTACGGATTAGGGCTCGCAGCAGCCATCAAGGAGCACCAGCAGAAGCAACGAAAATTGTTCGCCCGCGCGGTGCACTTGCGGTGCTCAAGCCTTCCACTGCCAAAGGAGTTGCAAAGCGACTTAAGCCCACAGGCCGCAATCGCAAATCGGACGAGATATCCATAGACGTCACGACCCCGTCCTGCTTCGTGACGAAGCCGCTTTCATCAATGCCCAAAGGAGAGCGGCGGCGCGATCTTGTCGCGCCGCAGCCAGCGCGCCAGGAGCAGCGCCGCCACCACCGCCAGGCCCAACGACAGGCCGATCCAGATGCCGACGCCGTCGAGCCCGGAATGGAAGGCAAGCAGCACGCCGAGCGGCAGGCCGATGCCCCAATAGCCGATCGCGGCATAGATCATCGGCACCTGGGTGTCGTGCAGGCCGCGCAGCATGCCGGCGGCCACGGCCTGGGCGCCATCGAAAATCTGAAACAGCGCGGCAAACGCCAGGAACGACACGGCAAGCCCGATCACAGTGGCATTGGCCGGGTCGGCGAGATCGATGAAGGCGCTGATCAGCAATTGCGGCCACAGGATCATCACCAGCCCCATCAGCGCCATGAACGAGACGCCCATGACAAAAGCGGTCCAGCCGGCGCGGGAAACACCTTCCGGATTGCCGGCGCCATGGGCGAGCCCGACGCGCACTGTCGCCGCCTGGTTGAGGCCGAGCGGCACCATGAAGCTGATCGAAGCGATCTGGATGGCGATGGCATGCGCCGCGAGCGAGGCGGCGTCGATCAGTCCCATGAGCAGGGCCGCCGCGTTGAAGATCGTCACCTCGAAGGCAAGCAGGCCGGCGATCGGCAGGCCGAGCCGCAGCAGGCCCTTGAAGCGCGGCCAGTCGGCCCGCCAGAACCGCCCGAACAGTTGGTAGCGGCGAAACTTCGGCTCAAGCGTCACCACCGCCGCCATGCCGGCGAACATCAGCATGCTGGACAGCGTGGTGGCGAGGCCGGAGCCGGCAATGCCCATCGAAGGAGCGCCGAGATTGCCGAACATGAACACCCAGTTGAAGAAGACATTGCAGGCGACGGCAACGAAGACGATGACCAGCGCCCAACCCGGCCGCTCCAGCGCCGAGATGAACGAGCGCAGGACGATATAGCCATAGAACGGCAGCACCGCCCATTCGAGCCAGCGCAGGTAGATGCCGGCCTGATACGCCAGCGCCGGTTCCTGGCCCATGGCCAGCAACACCGCCTCGCCGTACCAGAGAAATATCCAGATCGGGATTGAGATGAGGATTGCCAGCCACAGGCCCTGCCGCACGGTGCGGCGCAGATCGCGCACCGAGTGGCGACGGCGGCCGAGTTCCGTGGCGATCATCGGCGAGGTCGCCAACATCAGGCCGAGCCCGAAGATCAGCGGCATGAAATAGAGGTTGGCGCCGAGCGCGCCGCTGGCCAGCGTGTCCGGACCCAGCCGCCCCATCATCATGACATCGGTGGCGGTCATCGCGGTCTGGCCGAGATTGGTGAGCACCATCGGCCAGGCGAGCGCCAGCGTCGCCTTGATTTCCCGACGCCAAAGATTTTCCGGCGCGCGCGCGCCGGCTTCGATCGCAGACATTATTTCGCCTATCCGATTGCGGCGCGTCGGCAAAAAGGGCCGGAAGCCGCGTCTCAGCGCGGAAATGGCCGTGATCGGCCCGGATTCCGCATTATCCGCACGGCTTGTCCACGAAATGGGCAGCTATGGCAAGGGGGCTGGCTCAGGGGAAGAGTTGAGCCAGAGAGCGCAGAAGCCGCTATGATTAGCGGATTGAGATCATCTGGGGTTGGGCGCGAGATCATCGCGAGATCGTCAAAGTCGGGCGCGAGCGTGGATGCGACGATCTCAGGGGTGATTGGCTTGTCGCCCAGCTTGAAGCCCTGCTCGAAGGCGCGGTTGAGATGCTCGGCGAACTGGAGCGGCGTGCTTAATCTGGACGCCAGCAGGTCCAGCGCTGCAAGTTCGATCAAGGCGTCGATGTTGGCATCTGGGATCAGGGCGATCGCGATCGACCTCTATGACGGTCAGGCCGCAAAGACGCACGAGGAAGCGGAAAAATTGATGAACAGCCTCGATCCCGTCGCTGCCGGCCGGGTCGTCCCGCACGACCACTGTGTTTTGGACGACGGCGAACTCCTCACCCGGTGCGCCGATGCGACGGCCGTGCTCGCGGAGCGATTCTTCGTCGGGCGCCTGATAGATGCAGACCGACCCGATACGGCCGTCGGACTCGTTGACGACGTGGCTGCGAATCCAGCGAACCTGGTCGGACATTTCCTCGCCGACACGCTTTGACATCTCGGCGGCCGTACCCAATACATCCAGATCGGCCTAGGCTCCTCGGCGACGGATGACGTAGAGATCCGTCTTTTTGCTCCTTTCAGAACACCATCACCGATACGTCCTGGCCGGCGAGAATGGCGCCGGCCGTTGTCAGCGTGTCGTTTTTGACCAGGAAGTGCTGCGTCAGGGCATTGACGTCGCGCAGACGCCTTTGCAGAGGCGAAGAGGCATAGAGCGAACTGCCGCCGCCGGCGCGATAGGCGCTGGTCACCACCTCAGCGGTGCGGTTGGTTGCCCACACTGCCGCCGCCCTGATGCGTGCCCGATCCTCGATAGCCAGCGGTGATCCGCCTGCCACGGTCGCCCACACCGATTCGGCGCTCTCGTACAACAATGCTCGAGCCGCACGGAGTGCTGCGTCGGCATTGGCCAGCTCGAATTGGAAATAGCCGCTTCGGGCGAGAGTGCTTTCGGCGAGGAGAGGAGTCTTCTTGGTTGCCAATTCGATGATGTCGTCCAACGCGCCTTGCCCAATGCCCACAGCGATCGACGCGATGCTGAGTGATGCCAGGACCGGCGGCGGGATATTAACGATGACGGCGTCGATGCATGGCTTGTCGACGAGCGGAACGAGCGTCCGCTCGGACATCACAAAGACGTCGTCGACACGGAAGTGATGGCTTCCGGTCCCGCACAGGCCCGAGACGTTCCAGGTATTCTCGATCACAACCTGGTCGGGAGAGAACACCACCGTGCGCAGGTGGGGTACTCCATCCTCGATGCTCTCGACGTTGTTGCCGAACAACCAGTCGGCGTGCTCACAGCCGCTGGCGAAGCTCCACCGCCCCGTGACATTGTAGCCGCCCTCGACGGCCGTGACCGAGCCAGACGGGCTGAATACGCCGGCAAAGATGACGTTGCGGCGCGAAGCAAACAGGTTGTCGAATGTGGCACGGGGAAGCCCCACCAGGTCGATCCACGAGGCGCTGCCGATCATGACAGTCCAGCCCACCGATGCGTCGGCACGGGCGAGGGCCTCAAAGACCCTCATCCCGCTCGCCAGGTCGGCACCGAGACCACCGTGCGAGGTTGGCGTCAGGACACGAAAACAGCCGGCGCCTGTCAGTTCATCAAGCAGATCGCGAGGTATGCGGCGGGCACTCTCGATGTCTGCGGCGCGACTGGCGATGGTCGGGCCCAGCCGGCGTACTGCCTCGAGGGGGTCTTCGACGGTATGCTTTCGAGCTGCGGCGGTCATATCTGCCTCCTTTCGGTGAAACCTCTCGTTCAAGCGCGCAATGTTCACTGCGATCTCGACAGTTCGGCGTGATGTCACCATGTCGGCTACGCCAAGTCGTTACGGCCGCGCCAGCAGGCAGCGAAAAGTCGCCTCGATGTGATAGCTGTCGTCGGGCTGGCGGAAGGGCGCGATCGCCTCGGTGTGCGCCCGAGTCACGGCCTGCTCGCCGGAGTATTCCATGGCGCGTGCCGCAACGCCGGCGGAGTTGAGGCCGCGTACCGCCGTGGCTTCGTCCGGATAGACGAAGGGACTGTCGACATCGAACACGTCCACCGGTGTGAGGCCGGCCTCGGAGGCGAACTTGCGCAAAGCCTGCTCGTCGGACAGTGCGAAAGGTCCGGGCGCATTCGGCGGCGGTGGCGGCATCAACGGGCGCAGGGCGGCCAATAGCGATGCTGCCTGCATGCCTTCAGGATTGCCCCAGGTCATGATTACGACGGAACCGTTGGGCCGGGTCACGCGTCGCGCTTCGCGGAGCGCGACAAGGGGATTGCCGGCGTACTGGAATGAATTGAAGCCGGTGGCCACGTCGAAGCTGCCGTCATCGAAAGGCAGTTCCTCCATATCGCCCTGGCGGAAATCGCCTTCCGGCGTCCGCAGCCGCGCGATGTCGAGGAGCGCCTCGGCGGCGTCGATGCCCGACACCTCGGCGCCGCGCGCCGCGGCGATCTGCGCCGCCATGCCGGCGCCACAGCCAACATCGAGGTAGTGCGTCCCCTCCCTCATGTGCGTGTGCTCCAGCACCGCCTCGTAGACTGGACGAACCGTGCCCTCCTGGATCTCTGCCCAGTCCCTGGCGCGCGCACCCCACAGCCGGCCGTTGATTTTGGCTGTCCGCGGTTTCGCAGCGACCGACATCGCTTGGTTGAAAGTAAACATCGTGGACATGGTTCTAACTCCAATGGGAACGGTAAGCTTCTCACTCCTCCCTGTCGGTGAAGGCGCGCGACAGCACCTTCTCGGCGACCTGCCGGCCCACGGTCTCCCCTGCCTCGATATCGAAGCGGTAGTGGATGCCGGCCCAGATCCGCGACTCGCTCGCCTCCGTCGCGCGGGCGAAAAGCCGTTCGCGGTCGCGCGGGAAGAGGTGCGCCAGCACCGTCGCGCGGGCGGTCGACAGGCAAGAGTGAGCGGCTGGGTAGCTCGGGTGATTGGGCGAGGGGAACACGGTCTCGAGCTCGGGGTCGAGCTGCGAGGGCCGGATGTACCATTAGACATACTTCGCGTCGAAGCAGGCAATGGTGGCATCGACATGGGCGACGTTCAGAGCCGCCAGCGCGCGGGCCGACGCCTGCGGGCCGAACGCCGGGCCGTATTCCAGGAGCTTCGTCCGCGCGATCTCGTTCCAAAGCGAGAAGTCACGGCCGCCGCCGAACACCTCCCAATAGAGGGCCTTGTGGTTGCTCGCCGGCGTGCGCTCGTAGCTCTTGAGCTCCGCCAGGGCCGCGGCGACCGCCTCGGAATTGAAGGCAGGCGGCGGGGCGGGGCGGAACTCGTCCGGACGGTCGAGCACCCAGGGACGCCAGGTGCCGGCGAGCGGGGCGATCGGCTTGCTGCCTTGCCATTTGCCTGGTCCCTGCGGAACGCTTCCTGTCCATTTGGCATCTGACCCATCGGCCTCGCCGCGCGCTATCGCAAGCGCGGCCATCTTCTCTCCGAGCGCCCGGCCGGCGGCGATGTCGGTTGGAAATTCGACCCCTGCAAGGAGCCGGCTCTGCATGGCCTCTTCCGCCTTCTCGGCAAATGCGCTCGCGCGATTAGAGAAGAGATCGCCGAGCACGCCTGCGGCCGCTGCCGCCGCTGCCGCATACTCGGACGGGTAGGACGAACTGTCCGGCGTCGGAATCGCCGTGTCGATCGATGGATCGGCCCTGGCCGGGCGCGCCCTGCCGGGCGTTTGCTTCATCGCTGATGCGGCCGCGACCGCGTCGTCGATCGCCGCGTGCATCAAGGCGAGACCACGTCCCGCGGCGAGCGAGGTGACGAAGTCGGCGAGCATCGTGTCGACGGCGATCTCATTCCACCGGTAGGCCGGTCCGCCGACGTTCCACCAGCGGGTGCGTTCGACGTCGGCAGCGCTCCGCCGTGCGACAAACGCCTTCACCTCGTCGAGTTCGGCGCCAGCGTCGGCGGGCGGGTTGGGCACGTCGAGGACGGCGAACGACGTCGTCAGCCAACCCCTATCGCTTGAAGGCGCTACCTCCGCCTCGTCGGCTGCATTGGCCGGATCCGGCATGATCACGAGCACGGCAAGCAGTCCGGCAATCGTGTAGCTAGTGTTCCTACTCAGGTGAATGTCGACAAGTGGCATGACTTCCTCCTGTTCAGGTTGACGTTCTCGGTTGTGATGGCTGGCAGTCAGGCTGCCTTATGGCGACGCCCGCGTAGTGGCTGCCCAACAGCCAGAAGGTGGGCGGAAACCCCTCCTGCCATGCGTCTCGAATGTCGAAGTGGGCGCTCGCCACGAGCTGAAACGGGTTGCGGTTGAGATTGCATCCGCCGGCAAGAACGCCCCAGAAGCGGTTGAGCCGATCCTGCAACCTTCTCCGCCAGCCGGCATTCGCTTGCCCGTGTTCGAGGAAGATCAACCGCCCGCCGGGCTTCAAGATGCGCCGGATCTCCGTCAGCGCAGCCGCCGGCTTCGGAATGGTGCAGAAGGCGTAAGCGACGATCACTGTGTCGGCGAATCCACTCACAAGTGGCATGCTTTCGCCGCAGGCCTGGAGGCATTCGACATCGAACGGCAAAGCGCGGTTCTGTCGTTTCGCCAAAGCGAGCATAGTGCCGTCAGGATCGACGCCGACAAGCCGCCTCACCTTGGCTGCATCGTAGTAAGGCAGGTTCAGGCCGGACCCGAAGCCGACTTCGACCACAACGCCCTCCGCCAGCGGCACCATGCGCTGCCGCATGCGCGAGAAAGCGGTCGCCGAACAGCCGGCGTGGACGACGTACGGCGCGATGCGTCGTCCGTACCAGGAGAGACATGACCGACACATGGCTCACCCTCCTCGCCCTGCATTGCGGGTGCCGATACTGCCGAGGAATTGGTCGACAACCGGCACGATCGTCTCGACATCGAGAAAGGCCGTCACATGGTTCCTGCCCTCAAGCGGTAGGAATTCACCTCCGGCCAGTTCTGCGAACTTTCGGGTGGCATCGCATCGGGGATCGAGCGTGCCGCTGATTGCCAGCACTGGGATATCGAGCTTCGCAAGAGCCGCTGAGAAATCCGCTCTATCCCTGGCGAGGCTTGCCTGAACAGCAGGGAGATCATTATCTCGGATGCGTCGGCAGCTGTCCGGCGAAAGGTCGGGGGCCAACTGCTTCACGAAGGCAAGCCACGCTTCGAAGTTATCCTTGAGTGCGGCTCGCAAGGGAGTAAGGTCTTCCGCGAAGGGATGCGCGCCATTGACGATCAGTGCATCGACGCGGTCCGGATGATACGCGGCGGTGGCAAGTGCGATGACACCGCCCATCGAATGACCCATTAGTGCAGCGCGGCGAATGCCGGCGTGGTCGAGGACCGCGATGATATCGGCCGCCCGCCTGCGGCCCGAATAGGCAGCCGGATCGTGCGGCTTGCCGCTGCGGCCATGGCCGCGGCAATCGACAAGGATCAGCCGCCGTTCGCGCTGCAGGAATTGCTCGACATAACCGGCCTCATGCCAGGACTCACGGCTTTCAGTTACGCCGTGAAGCAGCATGAGCGGCTCGCCGCAGCCAATGTGTTCATAAGCAATCGAGACGCCATCCGCGGCAACAGCCTCGGATGGGTGGTGGGGGATGATAGAATTGACCAGTGACATTTATCGCTCCAAAGTTGGGCGCAGTTGGCCCGAAAGTCGCAGGGGCAACGATAGACGGCAGGCGTCCCCTCAACGTCCCCTGCCTGGTGCGATTTGTCGCGAGCGGATCCATGGAGAAATTGGAGTTTCGACTTTTGGGCTTTCCGGAGTTCCGCTTGGACGGACAGCCGATGCCACTTGCCCTGCGCAAGGCAGCCGCGCTGCTCATCTTTCTTGCCGAGGCCGGTCGGCCCGTCGCGCGTGAAACTGCGGCCACGCTGCTGTGGCCCGAAGCCGACGAAGAGACTGCTCGGGCGCGCCTTCGGCGTATCCTTTACAAGATCCGGATCGCTTTTCGCAGCGAACTCGTCGCCGTGAGCGGAACTTCCCTCAGCCTGCACCCGGAGCTTTCCGTCGAGATTGACTCCAGAATTTTTGAGCACGCCTGCGACCACGGCTCTCTTGAAACGGCGGCCAACATATACACGGGCGATTTTCTTGCGGGTTTCTCCCTGCCGGATTGTCAGGAATTCGAGGAATGGGCGTTCTTCAGGCGCGAGGCCCTGCGCAGCCGCCTGACACAGGCGTTGGAGCGCCTGGTCGAAACGCAGATCGCCGCTGGAGAACCTCTCACCGCAGTTGTGCATGCGACGCGTCTGGTGGGACTGGATCCGCTGAGCGAAAATGCGCACCGCCATCTGATCCGTGCCCACTTGGCGGTCGGGAACAGGGCGGCAGCCGAGCGCCAATTCGAAGCATGCGCCCGGCACTTGCAAGAAGAGCTTGGCGTGACACCTGACCCTGCAACCGTTGCCTTGTTACAAGAGCCAAGCAAGACCACTGCTCCGGAAGCGCCGCGAACGCGTTATGTCGAGGTGGATGGGATCCACCTCGCGTTCCAGACCGTCGGCAGTGGTCCGCCGGACATCGTGCTCGTTCCCGGGTTCGTTTCGCATGTGGAGCGGATCTGGGAAGACAGCCGCTGCCGCGCGTGGATTGCGGCGGTTTCGCGTATCGGTCGCCTTATCCTCTTCGACCGGCGCGGCGTGGGCCTTTCCGACCGCGTCGGAGCGCGTCCAACCGTCGACGCGACGGCGCAGGACATATTGGCGGTCATGAACGCGGCCGGAAGCCGCCTTGCGCTCCTCATCGGTTCGTCGGAAGGCGGTCCCGGCTGCATCCGCTTTGCAGTCGATCATCCCGATCGCCTCATCGGGCTCGTTCTGTGGGGCTCCCTGGCCAAAGGCAGCCGGACGCCCGAATACGCTTTCGCCTTGACCTCCGAGCAATACGACCTCTGGAAGCGCCGCCTGGTCGCCAACTGGGGCGGACCGGCCGAGATCGAAACCTTTGCCCCGAGCCTGGTCGGCGACCGCCAAGCGGAAGCCTGGTGGGCCGGGTTGCTGCGGGCGGCGTCCAGTCCAGGTGCCGTTGCAGGTGTGATCGATGCGCTGCGCGACACCGACGTCCGCCATTTGCTCGCAAGGGTCTCGGTCCCGACACTGGTGCTGCATCGCTCGGGCGACCGCGCGGTCCACTCGGAGGCGGGTCGCTTCCTTGCTGCGAAGATACCCGGAGGGCGGTTCGTGGAGGTCGCCGGCGACGACCACTGGTTCTGGGTCGGCGACCAGAACCAGCTGCTGCGCGGCATCAGCGAGTTTGCGGAACGCCACCGGTGAACCAGCGCAGCGAGCGCCCGCAGTTATGGCGTCGAATCTGATCACCGCCACTGTCTCATTCTGTTGCCCGGGACGAGGTCGCCCGCGGCGCGGGTCAAGCACTTGAGCTTGCGCTGGCCGGCGCAGCCCGGTGTCCGGGCATCGCGCTCAATTGGTCCGGGATCGACGTAAGTGATGTCGAAGGGATCCGTTTCGTTGATCTGGACAATCGGACCAGGTCCAGCACGGGTTATGCCGCAGCACCGCGTCCGGCAGCGATGGCCTTGACCTTTTCGGACGTCAGCATCTCTCCGCCGATCGCCCAGTCGCCGCTTGCGACTTCGTTGATCTTGACCCAGGTGACGCCGCGCATGTTTTCGCCTTCGACGGCGACCATCGCTTCGGTCACCTTCTCGATCAGCTTGTGCTTCTGGGCGGGCGTGAAAACGTCTCGGATGACGTGAATGTCGACGAGTGGCATAGTCTGTTCCTCCATTTCAGGGTTGGCGTTTTCGATCGTCGTGGACTTGTTCGCACGACTCATTCTGCGGTCGGTGAAGCCTCCGTGGCGGTGTCATGAGTCACCCCCTGTTGCTGTGCTCGTCTGCCGTCGCATCCGCCAATGAGGCCACGGGAATGGCCTGCGCTCTGCTGGGGCGAACGAAACTTGCGGGCTCGCGCGGTTGTTTTATTGGTTCGGACAAGCAGTGTGGTCATGACGCTTCTCCTCTCGGGCGCTGGTCCGGCGCCAAAGACGCCCAATGATCTGCTTGTGAATGATGAGGCCAGTCCATGGGCGCGGACGCGGGAGGCGACGTGGAATCGTGTTGACCGGGTCGATCGGGCGGCGAACCTGCCACCTCGTCGAAGGGCGCGCCGATGCGCGTTCGCACCGGAACGCCGTGGCGCAGGGTCCGCAGCACGACACAACTGTGTTCGGCCGCCGCGAAGAGCACCTGCAGCTTCGTGGGATCGGCATCAGAAGCCGGCTGCAATCGCACGCGGCAGCCTATGCGCTGGAAGCCTGCCGGAACGGAGCGATCGACGAGCAGCGCGCCTCGCACGTCGGCGTCGGCGCTTACGGCGACCTCCAGCGACTCAAGGCGAATCTCGAGCCGGTCGGCAACCATTCGAAGGGTGGAATCGAGACAGGCGGCGAGCGCGGCGCACAGCATGTCGCCCGGATTCGGCAGATCGTGATAACCGCCGACCGCCCGATGAATACCGAACCGCCATGGCGAACCATCTCCTTCCCCGAGAGCAACGCTGCCGTGGAAAGGATCTGCGCGATCATCAATCGTTCTCGCGCGGTCGGTGATGAGGGCTTCTTCCGCAGCGCTGCGATAGCGCTCGCGAAGCGGATCCTGGCGTTGCTTGACGATGCCTGCTGAGGTTTGGCTCATGGGTCCGTGTCCCAAGTTCTGCAATCCTGGTGCAAAAATGGGGCAACGACGGGCCCCGGTCATGGGGCGAGAGCCCTACCGATCTTGCTTATTTTGCCAGAAGGGGCGGGTTTTCTGGGGCGCCGGCCCCAGTGGGCGAGCCAAAACGGCTCAGTCGTGGCCAAATCCCGCCTTGCGCGCGGCCACGATAGCCTGGGAACGATGCTCGACACCAAGCTTGGAGAAGATGCTGGATATGTGATTGCGCACGGTCTTTTCCGAGATGTTCAGCCCTCGTGCAATCTCGATATTGGTCAGGCCGCGCGCGATGCGGTCCAGGAGTTCCTTTTCGCGCTCTGTCAGGTCGAACAATTCGCTGCCCCGCGCCATACTGATCGGCTCGTCGGCATCAAGGAAATTGTCGAGTTCCTTCCGAAACTTCCTCCAGGCCTTCTCGCGCGGCAGCAGGATGTGGTTCTTGCTTTCGAGCGGCACGAAGCGGGCATTCGGTATCATCGCAGCAAGGCTACGGCCGGCCTCGAACGGTACCATGCCGTCGCCACGAACGTGAAAGACCAGCGTCGGCATAGTGATCTTGGGTGCCTCTTCCCGGATGTCGAATGCATGGAAGGCATTCCACAGCCGGCATGCGGTTTCAGGCGACGCGCTTAGCCGCTGCAGTTCACCGATCCATTTGAGCTGCTCCTTGCCTCCGTCCGGCATCAGAAGATTCGCAAAAACTTCACGGAACGCTCCAGATTCACGGCCCCATCCGACTTCGATCATCTGCGAGAGCGTCCGCGCCTGCTTGGCGAGTTTCTCGCCCACACCGTCGACATAGGCGCCGTGTAGATAGCCGCTGTAGAGGACGAGCCGCGTGACACGCTCGGGGTGGCGCGCAGCAAAGGCAATCGCCACCAGACTACCTTGACAGAGCCCGATGATGGGAAAGCGATGCAAACCGAGCGCATCGACGACCGCTTCCAGGTCGGCTACCCAGGCATCGAGCGAGAAGTCGGTCGCATCCCGGTCCGAAAGGCCTGACCCGCGCGGGTCATAACGGACAAGCATCCGTCGATCGCTGAGAGTCTCTTGCCAATGCCGCCAGACGGGGCTTTCCCAATCAATATCGAGGTGCGTGAACCAGTTGTTGACCCGCACCAGTGGCGGGCCGTGGCCTGCCGTCGCCAAGGCGATTCGAACCCCGTCCCGCGACGTGCAGAACTGTATCCGTTGCGTCATCGGAGCTTTCCTGCTTGTCCTTGTCCGCAACCACTGCAAGAGAGCCGCAATGTTATCAGGCACACCGCGCCAGCAACAGCTATCAGAACGCAGCCGCCTATCAATGGTAGCTCATCAGCGCTCATCAGCATATCAGACGACGTTCATCCTTAACCAATCGAACAGACGCCTTGCTCGACTACGTCATTCTCTCGCTGCTCGACTTCGCTTCGAGTACAAATAGAGTGAGCCAGGAATCGCGATGATCTCGCGCCCGACCGCGGACAATCTCAATTCCGCTACAGCTATGATCGCGTCGTTGGCCGATTTGAAGAGCGGTCATCACATCGGATTCAATCGAAAGGCATGCGGATGAGCGCGTTTCCCGAAATCCATCTGGTTCGACATGGCGAGACGGAATGGAGCGCGTCGGGAAAGCACACCGGCCTGACCGACATACCGTTGACGCCGGCCGGCGAGGCGGCCGCCGGACGGGTCGCTGAGCGGTTGCAGGGGCTTTCGTTCCAGGCCGTCTGGTCGAGCCCGTCGCAGCGCGCCTTCAAGACCTGCGCGCTGGCCGGCTTCGGTTCGGCCGGCGTGAAGAAGGCCGATCTGGCCGAATGGGATTACGGCGCTTACGAGGGGCTGACCACGAAGCAGATCCGCATCGAACGCCCCGGCTGGCGTCTGTTTCGCGACGGCTGCCCTGACGGCGAGGCGGCAGACGACGTCGGCGCAAGGGCGGATCGGATCGTCGACGAACTGCGTGACGTCAACGATCACGTGCTGGTGTTTTCAAGCTCGCATTTCCTGAGGGTGCTGGCCGCGCGCTGGCTCGGCCTGCCGCCGCAAGATGGCGCTCTGTTCGTGCTGGATACCGCCAGCATAAGCGTGCTCGGCTACGACCACGACCTCAGCGAACCAATCATCCGGCGGTGGAACCAAAGATAGCAGACGCATTGCAGGCGGAGCTATCGCGGTGACCTATCGTCCATACTGGAGAGTTGCCAGGCAGCGCGCGTTGAAGTCTTTCTCACGTAGCGCGGGTGATCTGTCAGGGTACCTGCACTCATCTCAGTCAAGTTCATTTCGCAACTGTAGATTATCATCTTTAAACGACGGCGACGTTAACTGAGCGGAAGCAGTACAATGCCAATCCTCGACCTGTCGTGCGTGGATCAAGCCCAGAGGAGCGGCCGTTTTTTGGTCACCTGCAGCGAGATCAAGGCGGAGTTATTTTCTTTTGGACCGCGCCCCAGGGCGATGCCGCCGAAGGATCCCATTCTGACACTTGAGACCGGCAAGATCGTAACGCTTTTCGGCAGCTGGCCGCGGTTTTTCGCAAGTACGATTCATGCCCAACACGCTCTAATCGGCAATCGTGCGTGGGATGAGAATTACCGTGTCGCAGCAGCCGAGTTTTGCCTTCCGGCCGCTAAAGGGTCTCTCGCCTATAATCAGCATCGAGCACTCGAATTTGAAGAGAATGTCCAAACCGAAAGGGTCTATCAGGACCGTCTCCAGATTGTCGAAGTTGCAGCGGACGGAATTGTTGTCCGCCTGAATAAAAATCAGTCGGTATTCGCTGGACGCATCGAAGAAATTAGCCGCGATCCCACTTGGATATCTGTCACGTTCAGCGAACCGGTTCCGCTGGCTGACATTTTTCAGGTTCTATTCCACGTTCAGATTTTCTTCGAGCTGTCGGAAGGTCGCCCATGCCGGCGGGTTGGCCAGGCAGTTTCGACGCGACAACATACAGAGGCCACGGAATTTGACCATGATGCCTATTTTTCTTTGTATGTCCCGGAAGCCCCTTCGGTGGAAAACCCAGAGTTCTACAGTGAGCCTGCATTTCGGGTATTCAGGGATGTTGACCGGGCGGAGACGGCCCGAGCACTCACGCTTTGGCTAAACCGACGAAAGCAATGGGAAGTGACCTATTGGCTCGCTTCTCAATTCATCAATGGTGGCAACATTTACGACCGTTCCCGTATGCTTAAAGCGATGGCATGGTTTGAATCGATCCCAACGTATCAAGTCGATTCGGGGATCACAGACGCTCAATTGAAAGATGTGCGAAAAGCCGCCCGGCAGGAAAGTTGCATCAAAGCGTTGGGCATATCGGACAAGAGGCTCTCTGAAGTTGTGAACTCGCTCAAACAAATTCCTTTGGTTGAGAGGTTCGAAAAGGCGATAGCCGATATTTTGAACCAATTTGGGGATGACATTTTACCTGAGACAATCATAGGGGATTGCAAGTTGGCGAAGCGCTTCCGTGACGAAGCCGCTCATGGTGCCAGAGACAGATCAACAGACCCACGCGAATACTTTATTGCAATGGCCGCTGTCGAGACAGTGGCGTACTTGGCCACGATGCGGGAGTTAGGGATAAGCAAGGACATTATTAGGAAGCTAACCAACCGCTTCGGAGGAGGCCATCCATACACGCGTTACTATGAATGGGCGGACAGCCGAACGCGCGGTCACGACGATGAAATTTAATGCCGCTCGCTTTGCAGGCGCACGCTGCTCAATTTACCTGATTTCGTCCAGCGCCTGCCGCTGCCGGTGCATCTCCAAAAACACGCGGTAGTCGCGGTCGAACCGGCCGGCGGCCGCCGAATTGGGCTCTCGCGTCTTGCCGCCTTGCTGCATGGCGACGCAGGCGGCGTTCAAATCGGGAAAAAGTCCGGCGGCGGTGGCGGCGATCATGCCTGTGCCGAGCAGCACCGCCTCATCGGCCAGCGGCTCGACCACCGTGCAGCCGGTAGCGTCGGCATAAAGCTCCATCAGCAGCGGGTTTTTGGTGTGACCGCCGGTAACATGCAGCGTGTCGATCAGATAGCCGTTCTCATTCAGCGCTTCCAGCACATGGCGCACGCCCAGCGCAATGCTGACGGCGGTGCGCCAATACAGCTTGCACAGGCTGTCGAAGGAGGAATCCAGCGTCAGACCGCTGATGACGCCGACGGCATGCGGGTCGGCGAGCGGCGAGCGGTTGCCATGGAAATCCGGCAGCACATGCAGCCTTCCGGCCAGATTTTCGCCCTCTATGGCGCGCAACTCGACAACGCGTCGGGCAATCCTGGCGTGCATGGCGGCGTCCGGCTCGCCGCCGGCGCCGTGCCAGCGGATGATGTGATCGAGCAGCGCGCCAGTGGCCGATTGGCCGCCTTCCGACAGCCAAAGCCGGGGAAGCGCCGCGCCGCAATACGGGCCCCAGACCCCGGCAAAGGGTTGCGGGTCGGGCGACATCGCCATGACGCAGCTCGAAGTGCCGGCGATCAGCGCCAGATGCCGACCGATGTTGGTTTCATCGCCGGCGAAGCCGCCGAGCACGCCGAGCGCGCCGGCATAGGCGTCGATGACGCCGGCGCCGACCCGGCATTGTTCGGTCAGGCCAAGCTCGGCTGCGGCTTGCTTACTCAGCCGGCCGATATCGGCGCCCACCGGGCTGGCCTTGTCAGGCAGATTGCCATGCTCGAAAAGATCGCCGAGCCCGACGGCTTTGAAGAAGTCGCGCCGCCAGCCGGTCTCTTCATGCGCCAGATAGGTCCATTTGGCGGTCAGCGTGCATTGCGAGCGGGCAAGCGAACCGGTTGCCTTCCAACTGAGAAAGTCGGCGAGGTCGAATAGATAGCCGGCGTCGTTCCATGTTGCGGGCAGGTTGCGCTTCAGCCACATCAGCTTCGGCGTCTCCATTTCCGGCGACATGACGCCGCCGATATAGTCGAGCACGGCGTGGCCGCTTTCGGTGCATTCATCGGCCTCGGCAATGGCGCGGTGATCGAGCCAGACGATGGTGTCCCAGCGCCTTTCGCCTGTCACCGAGACACTGAGCTGGCCACCATCCTTGCCCCGCACCACCAGCGAGCAGGTGGCGTCGAAGGAGATGCCGACGATGTCCTGCGCTGCCACGCCGGCTTTTTCATTGGCCGCGCGCACCGCAATGCAGACCGCCGACCAGATATCCTGCGAATCGTGCTCGGCGTGATCGGCCTTCGGCCGGTTCATGACGATCGGATGCTCGGCGCGGCCGAGCAAGGTGCCTCCGGTGTCGAGAATGCCCGCACGGGCGCTCCCGGTGCCGACATCGACCGCGCAAACGAAACTGTTCGTCAAGATGTTCTTACTCTCGCTCCCAGGCCTGCAATCAGATCGGGCAGTTGCAGCATGTCAGCGAATATAAAGTCCGGTTCACTCGACGCAAGCCGCGCTTTCAGTGCCGGGTTGCCGGCATGCGAGCCGCCGGTGAAGGCGAGGACGCGCATTCCCGCCGCCCGTGCCGCCGCGACGCCGACGGGGCTGTCCTCGACGACGACGCAATTTTGCGGGATCGCTCCCATTTTGGCGGCTGCGTGGAGAAAAAGGTCCGGCGCCGGCTTGCCCCGCGCCACCATGGCGGCGCTGAACAGATGCGGCTCGAGCAGCTCGAGCAGCCCGGTAACGTCGAGCGCATAGCGGATGCGATCCAGCGTGCCGGAGGAAGCAACGCAGCATGGCACGGTAAGCTTCGGAAGAACCTGGCCGATGCCGGGGATCGGCTTGAGCTCTTCGCGAAATTTGCGCATCAGCCCGACGCGCATCTCGCTCAGATGCAGGTCGGTGATATCAAGTCCGAAGTCGCGACCGAGGATTTCGCGAACGCTTTTCATGCTTTTGCCGAGGAAATGCTCATAGGCGGCATCCTCGCTGACACTGCCGCCGGCAAGCGTGATCATGCCAAGCAGCGCCGAAACAGACAGCCCCTCGCTGTCGACCAGCACGCCGTCGCAGTCGAAAATGACCAGGTCAGGCGTCATTGCAGGGCCCTCATCGGCGGGGACATGCATTGAGCCGATCTTAGAGGTTGCCGGCGAGGTAGCGCGTCAGCGTCGTACGTGCGCCATCGGCCCAGAGCGCCTCGAGCGCCTTGGCAAAGGCCTCGACGAACGGCGTCGAGCGGCCGACCTCGCCATAGATGTCCTCCATGGCCAGCCAGGCGGCAGGCGCAGCCTTTGCCGCCCTGGCGGTCGTCTGCAGCCGGTCCCAGCTTGGATCATTGGGCTCGATGACCGCGCCTGAATCCGTGGTGCCGAAGCAATAGCGGCACCAGAGCGCCGATTCCAGCGCCAGGCCGGCCACGCCCTTGCCGGCCTTCAGCCGGTCGGCGATGGTCGGGATGATGAATTTCGGCTGCCGGTTGGAGCCGTCGAGGCAAAGCCTGCGAATGGTGTCGCCGATCTTCGGATTGGAGAAGCGGTGCTCGATGAGCTGGTAATAGTCCTCCAGCACGGTACCCGGCACCGGCGGCACCGTCGGGATGATCTCGTCGTGCTCCAGTTTTTCGAGAAAACCGCGCACCAGCGGCTCCTGCATCGCCTCGTCGACGAAATGGATGTCCATCAGCCCGGCCGGATAGGCGATGGTCGCATGGCCGCCATTGAGGATGCGGATCTTCATCAGCTCGTAGGGTGCGACATCGCTGACGAACTGCACGCCGACCTTTTCCAGCGGCGGGCGGCCGTCGGTGAAATGGTCCTCCAGGACCCATTGCCTGAACGGCTCGCAAAATACCGGCCAATTGTCGTCGAGCCCGAACTCGCTCGACAGAATGCCGCGCTCGCGGTCGGTGGTGGCCGGCGTGATGCGGTCGACCATGCCGTTGGGAAAGGCGACGTTCTCGCTCACCCAGGTCGCCAGTTTCTCGTCGATCAGCCGCGCGAGCCCGATGACGCCGTCGGCGGTGACATGGCCGTTGTGGGGGATGTTGTCGCAGGACATGACCGTGAACGGCACGATGCCGTCGTCGCGGCGGCGCAACAGCCCGGCAAGAATGATGCCGAAGACAGTCTTCGGCATTGCTCCCGGCTGCGCGTCGGCGACGATATCGGGATGGGTCGGATTGAACACGCCCGATGCCGGATCGATGAAGTAGCCGCCCTCGGTGATCGTCAGCGAAACGATCCTTATCGCCGGGTCGGCAAGCCTTTCCAAGATCGCGGCTGCATCGCCCGGCATCAGGAAGTCGATCATGGCGCCGGTGATGCGGGCGCTCATGTGGCCAGAATCCTGCTCGACCACGGTGGTCAGCCAGTCCTGTTCCTGCAACTTGCCGCGGCCGACCTTTTCGCCCTCAAAAACGCCGGCGCCGACAATTGCCCAGTCGTGGCCGACGCCCGCATTGAACAGGTCGTCGAGATAGACGGCCTGGTGCGAGCGATGGAAGTTGCCGACGCCGAAATGCACGATGCCGGCTTTGAGCGCGGCGCGATCATATTTCGGGCCGACGACTTTTTCCGGCAGGCGGGACAGTGCCGCCGATGAGAGTTTTACGGTCATTTTAACAAACGCCTTCTCATTGCGGCGCCTGCGCCTGCCTGACCTTCTCCCCTTTTGGGAGAAGGTGGATCGGCGCGCAGCGCCGAGACGGTTGAGGGGTGCTGGACGAAGTGCTGCATCAGAACACCCCCCGTCCGCCCTCGTTTCACTCGGCACCTTCTCCCCAAGGGGAGAAGGAAAGTTCAACTCATCCACTGGCCGCCATCGACATTGTAGGTCTGGGCGACGATGTATTCGGCGTCATCGCTGGCCAGGAACACCGCCATGCCGGTGAGGTCTTGCGCCGTGCCCATGCGGCCGTAAGGCACGGCTTCGCCGACCAGCCGCTTCTTCTCGCCCTTCGGCCGGTTTTCGTATTTGGCGAACAGGGCATCGACATGGTCCCAGTGCTCGCCGTCGACGACGCCGGGCGCGATGGCGTTGACGTTGATGCGGTGCTTGATCAGGTCGAGGCCGGCCGACTGGGTGAGTGAGATGACGGCTGCCTTGCTAGCGCAGTAGACGGCAACCAGCGCCTCGCCGCGGCGCCCGGCCTGGCTCGCCATGTTGATGATCTTGCCGCCTCGGCCAGCCGCGATCATCGAGCGGGCGGCTGCCTGCAGCATGAACAGCGTGCCGGCGACATTGACCGAAAACAGCCGGTCATAGCTAGCCTTCGATATCTCGACGATCGGCGCCAAGTCGAACAGAGCGGCGTTGTTGACCAGGATGTCCAGTCCGCCGGCCCTTGTCTCGACTGCTTTCACCGCCGCCTCGATCGAAGCGAGGTCGGTGACGTCCAGTTTCACGGCGTAAGCATTGCCGCCGATCTCCGAAGCGGTCTTTTCCGCAGCTTCGAGATTGATGTCGCCGATGGCGACGGTGGCGCCCTCGCGGACATAGGCTTCGGCGAACGCCCGGCCGATGCCGCGCGCCGATCCGGTGATCAGCGCCGATTTACCCTCGAGCCTCATTGCAACATCGCCTTTCCGTCGGCGCCGAAGCGGTGCAGCTTGGTCTGGTCCGGCGTCAGATAGATCGTGTCGCCGTGATGGGCGGCCAGTTCGCCGTCGGCGCGCACCGTCAGCGGCCCGACACCGTCGGCCTGAACGTGCAGAAACGTGTCGGAGCCGAGATGCTCGGCAACACCGACCGTGGCTTTCCATTCGCCTGAAGTCGTCGAGATGTTCATATGCTCGGGACGGATGCCGACGGTCTTGGCGCCATGTTTGGCCGCCGGCGCGCCTTCGATCAGGTTCATCCTGGGCGAACCGATGAAGCCGGCGACGAACAGGTTCTTCGGCGTCTTGTAGAGCTCCATCGGCGAGCCGACCTGTTCGATGTTGCCGGCGTTGAGCACGACGATCTTGTCGGCCATGGTCATCGCCTCGACCTGGTCGTGGGTGACGTAGATCATCGTCGTCTTGAGCTGATGATGCAGCTCGCTGATCTCCAGCCGCATGGTGCCGCGCAGTGCTGCGTCGAGATTGGACAGAGGTTCGTCGAACAGGAAAGCCGATGGCTGGCGCACGATGGCGCGGCCGATGGCGACGCGCTGGCGCTGACCGCCGGAGAGCTGGCCGGGGCGGCGATCGAGATAGTTGGTGAGGTTCAGGATGCGTGCCGCGTCCTTGACCTTCCGATCGATGGTCGCCTGGTCCTCGCCCGCCATCTTCAGCGGGAAGGCGATATTCTTGGCCACCGTCATGTGCGGGTAGAGCGCATAGGACTGGAACACCATGGCCAGCTTGCGCTTGGCCGGCGCCTCGCCGGTGACGTCGCGGCCGTCGATGTTGATGGTGCCGGCGGTGGTGTCCTCCAGCCCGGCGATCAGTCGCAGCAGCGTGGACTTGCCGCAGCCCGACGGGCCGACGAAGACGACGAACTCGCCGTTTTCGATGACCAAGTCGATGCCCGGAATAATGATCGTCGACCCGAACGACTTGGAGACGTGCTTGAGCGTGATGTTTCCCATGGTTTCCTCCCCGAGGGGTTATTGTCCGTCGTTCATCGCTTGCGGCGGTGTTACTTCACGGCGCCAAACGTCAGGCCGCGCACCAGCTGCTTCTGGCTGAACCAGCCCATGATCAGGATCGGCGCGATCGCCAGCGTCGAGGCCGCCGAAAGCTTGGCCCAGAACAGCCCTTGCGGGCTTGAGAAGGAACTGATGAAGGCAGTAAGCGGCACGGCCTCGGTGGTGGTCAGCCGGATCGTCCAGAACGCCTCGTTCCACGCCAGGATGATGTTGAGCAGCATCGTCGAGGCGATGCCCGGCACCGCCATCGGCGTCAGCACATAGACGATCTCGTTCCAGAGCGATGCGCCGTCCATGCGCGCCGCTTCCAGGATCTCGCCGGGGATCTCGCGAAAATAGGTGTAGAGCATCCACACCACGATCGGCAGGTTGATCAGCATCAGCATGATCATCAGGCCGATGCGGCTGTCGAGCAGTCCGGTATCGCGGAAGATCAGGTAGATCGGGAACAGCACGGCGACCGCCGGCATCATCTTGGTGGAAAGCATCCACATCAGGATGTCCTTGGTCCACTTGCCCGGCGAGAACGCCATCGACCAGGCCGCCGGTATGGCGACGAGCAAGGCCAGGATGGTCGAGCCGACCGACAGGAACACCGAGTTGAGGAAGAACTTGAAGTAGCCGCTCTGCGCCTCGACCGCGGTGTAGCTTTCCGTGGTTCCCGACGGAAACAGGTTGAAGCCCTGGATGGCCTCCTGCTCCGACTTGAACGAGGTGATGATCGTATAAAGGATCGGGAAGAAGATCAGCAGGGCGACGATCCAGGCGGCCGCGGTCGCGATCGTCTTGTGCTGGGTGCTGACTGCACGTGCCATCGTTTCCTCCCTTATTTGTCCAGGTTCTTGCCGACCGCGCGCATGGCGAAGAAGGCGACGATGTTGGCTAAAATGACGGCAATGATACCGCCGGCGGATGCCTGGCCGATTTTGAACTCCAGCAACGCCTTCTGGTAGACGAGGAAGGGCAGGTTGGTGGAGGCGTAACCCGGGCCGCCATTGGTGGTGACGAGGATCTCGGCATAGACCGACAGAAGGAAGATCGTCTGGATCAGGATGACGACGGTGATGGCGCGCGACATATGCGGCAGCGTCAGATAGATGAAGCGGCTGACGAAACCGGCGCCGTCCATCTCGGCGGCTTCCTTCTGCTCGCCGTCGAGCGACTGCAGGGAGGTCAACAGGATCAGCGTCGCAAACGGCAGCCATTGCCAGGCGACGATGATGATGATCGCCAGCATCGGGTATTGGCCAAACCAGTCGATCGGCTGACCGCCGAAGAAGCGCGCAATGTCGGCAAAGACGCCGTATTGCGGATGCATGATCATGTTCTTCCAGACCAGCGCGGCGACCGGCGGCATTACGAAGAACGGCGAGATGACGAGGATGCGGACGATGCCCTGTCCCCACATCGGCTGATCGATCAGCAGCGCCAGCAGGATGCCGCCGATCACCGTGATCAAAAGCACGCTGGCCACGAGGATAAGCGTGTTGAGGATCGACTGCAGGAATGCCGGATTGGAATAGAAAAGCGCGTAATTCGAGAAGCCGACGAAGCCGTCGCGGATCGGGTTGAGCGGATTGTACTGCTGGAAGGAGAACCACAGGGTGAATGCCAGCGGCACGATCATCCAGACGAATAGCAGCACCACGGATGGCGCCATCATGAAGCGGGCAAGCGAACGGGTCTGCTGAGTAGCCATGACGGTCACCCTTCAAAGGTCAGCCAAATTTTTCAGTGTTGTGAAGGTGGCCGCCCGAACTGGGATTCGGGCGGCCCCTGCCGGTTAAGATAGGCAACCGGCTTTCGGCACCGGGAGGAGCCTACTGGATATAACCGCCCTCGGTCATCGTTGCGGTGGCGGCGTCCTGGGCCTGCTTCAGAGCATCGTCGACGCTGGTCTGGCCGGCGAGTGCCGCCGAAAACAGCTGGCCGACGGTGGTGCCAAGGCCCTGGAACTCGGGGATGGCGACGAACTGGACACCGACATAGGGCACCGGCTTGACGGTCGGATGCGTCGGATCGGCGGCGTTGATCGAGTCCAGTGTCATCTTGGCGAACGGCGCCGCCTTCTGGTACTCGGGGTTGGCGTAGAGCGAGGTGCGCGTTCCCGGCGGAACATTGGCCCAGCCTTCCTTCGATGCGACGAGCTCGAGATAGGCCTTGCTGGTTGCCCAGGACACGAATTTTTGGGCGGCGTCAGCCTTTTGCGTGCCGGCGGGAATGGCCAGCGACCACGCCCACAGCCAGTTGCCGCGCTTGCCCAGGCCATTGTCGGGCGCCAGCGCATAACCGACCTTGTCGGCGACCGTGGAGTTCTTTGGGTCGGAGACGAAGGAGGCAGCGACGGTGGCGTCGATCCACATGCCGCACTTGCCCTGCTGGAACAGCGCCAGGTTTTCGTTGAAGCCGTTCGAAGACGCGCCCTCCGGGCCATTGGCCTTCATCAGGTCGACATAGAACTGCAGCGTGTTCTTCCACTCGGGCTGGTCGAACTGAGGCTTCCAGTTCTCATCGAACCAGCGTGCGCCGAAGGAGTTCGACATGGCGGTCAGGAAGGCCATGTTCTCGCCCCAGCCGGCCTTGCCGCGCAGGCAGACGCCGTTCACGCCATTGGCGCGATCGGTCATCTTCTCGGCGGCCTGCTTGACGAAGTCCCAGGTCGGCGCGTCGGGCATGGTCAGCCCGGCCTTCTCCATCAGGTCCTTGCGGTACATGACGAACGAGCTTTCGCCATAGAACGGTGCTGCATAAAGCGTGCCATCGACCGACAGGCCACCGGCAATGGCCGGGATGATGTCCTTGACGTCATAGTCGTCGCCGAGCTTGTCGAGCGGCAGCAGCCAGCTCTGCTTGGCCCAGATCGGAACTTCGTAAGTGCCGATGGTCATCACGTCGTACTGGCCGCCCTTGGTGGCGATGTCGGTGGTGACGCGCTCGCGCAGCACGTTCTCCTCGAGCGTGACCCACTGGAGCTGGATATCGGGGTTCTTGGCGGTGAAATCGTCGGTCAGCGTCTGCATGCGGACCATATCGCCATTGTTGACGGTGGCGATGGTGATGGATTCGGCATGCGCGGGGAACGCGAGGGTGCTGGCCGACAACAGACCCAGGGTGAGCGTGCGAAGTTTCATCAAAATTCCTCCCATGGACCAAGCTGAGCATTTGCTTTGGCTGTGAGCAATTACTCACCTCGCGTGATTTATGTCAAGCCGGATTCGTTGCTGCAGCGCAGCATCCGGCCGCGTGCGTATCTTGCTCCGGAGGATTTTTGCGCGCGAACAGGCCGGATGTCGGTGCCCGCTTGATCGATGGATTATCGACTATCCGCCGGCAATCTCGGCCAGGATCCATTCGCGAAAAGCGCGGATCTTCGGCACGTTGCGCCGCGCCTGGGGATAGACCAGCCAATAGGCGTGGCCGTCGTCGCCGACCAGATCGAAGGGCTGGATCAGGCGGCCATCGGCAAGCTCGGCCTTGAAAAGAGCGGCCGTTACGATCGCCACGCCCTGCCCGGCGATCGCGGCGTTGGCCTCATAGGCCTGCGCCCCCATGCTGGAGCCGGGGCGCTTGGCCAGTTCCTCGACCGGCAGGCCGGCGGCGATAAACCAGTCCCGCCACCAGATATCGCCGGGGTCGAGGATCGGCAGGCGCAACAGATCGGCCGGCTCCTTCACCCCGCCGATGCTTGCCGCGAGTTTCGGGCTCAGCATCGGCGTGAAGTCCGCATTGAAAAGCTTGTGCACCTCCACGCCCGGCCAGTTTCCGCCGCCCGAACGGATGGCGATGTCGATGTCCTCGCGGGCGAAGTCGACGAGGCGGTTCGATGTATCGAGGCGCACCGCCAGCGACGGATGCGCGACCTGGAACGAACCGAGATGCTGCGCCAGCCAGTTCGAGGCAAAGGTCAGCAGCGTCGAGACACAAAGTACGCCGTCGGCGCCGCTGCGCGCCGCGGCATAGGCTCCACCCAACAGGGCGAACGCCTCGCTGACCGCAGGCGCCAGGCGTTGCCCCGCCTCGGTCAGCACGATCTGCCTTGGCCGGCGCAGGAACAACGGTGCCCCGACGCGCTCTTCCAGAAGCTTGATCTGATAGCTCGCAGCCGCCTGCGTCATGCCAAGCTCGCCGGCGGCCTTGGTGAAGGAAAGATGCCGCGCCACCGCCTCGAACACCCGGATCGCCTGAAGCGGAGGGAGCTGGGAGACCTGCCGTGACTTGAGTTCAGGCATAAATCCTCCTTATGGGCCGTGATTAACGTTTGATTGGCAGCAAGGCCCGATCCGGCCGATATTTGAGGTCGACGATCACTCTCGTCTACAGCGCCGCGCGTCCTTTTGGGCGCGCAAAGGACGCTGTAGCCCTTTTGATTTTGCGCATGATCCTTTCCGAAATTCGATATCGATTTTCGGGGTCATGCGCCAGACATAACAAAGGCTGATGATCATGACCATTGTACAGGAAAAGCTATTTCTGACGCCAGGCCAAGGCTGGTTTTTGCGGCTGGCGCGTGGATTGGCACGGCACGGAGCCAGGAAACGGGCTTATCTCGACATCAGGGAATTACCGCCGCATCTGCAGCGCGACATGGGTTTTCTCGACGGCAACGATCCTTACGGCCGTCGCAAATAGCCCTGCTGGATTTATCGCAAATCAGCTGGCGGCCAACAAGGCGGCGGCGGTCCGCTCGTCGGTGATGAGGCCGTTGACCAGCCGCCGGTTCACAGCCGCAAGGATGCCCGGCAGCTTCCGCTCGCCCATGGCGAGCGCGATCACCAGCGATTTTTCGCGCGACGGCAACGATGCCGACGACACCCTGTCATTGGTGATGCCCTCGATCATCCGGCCTTCGCGATCGAACACCCAGCCGACGATCTCGGCGACGCCGCCTGCCTTTTGCAGCGCTTTCAATTCACTCTCCGAAATGAAGCCGTCCTCGTAAAGCGGCGCCTTGGGGCCGAGATCGCCGATGCCGACGAAGGTGACGTCGGCTTCCGCGGCAAGCGCCAGCGTCGGTTGGATCATCGGCTGGCTGAGCAGCATTTCTCGCTCCTGCGGCGAGGAGGCGATGACCGGCAGCGGCATCGGGAAGGAGCGAGCCTTGACCCTGTCGGCCATGGTGAAGATGACGTTGTAGAAGGCGGCCGAACCGTCGGGCGAGATGTTGCCGGTCAGCGACACCACCTTGTGCTGCGGGCATTCCATCGGCGGCAGCTGCTCGATTGCCGCCTTCAGCGTGCGGCCGGTGCCGATCGCCATGACGATCGGCGTCGGCGAGCGCAGCCGCCTCTCGATCTCGGCGGCCGCCGCCACGGCGACGCCAATAGTCGAGGAGGAAGCGGGATCGCTTGGAACCACCTCAACCAGATCGAGGGCGAAGCGCGATTTCAGCCGGGCGGCGAGGTCGAGGCAATTGGCGATCGGGTGGTCGACACGCACCTTGATCAGCCCTTCCGACACCGCCAGCGACACCAGCCGCTGCGCCGTCTGCCTTGAGATGCCGAGCGTCGAGGCGATCTGGTCCTGCGTGTTGCCGGCGACATAATAGAGCCAGCCGGCACGCGCCGCGTCGTCCAGCCTGTTGCTGCCGCTGTCCTGCCGGGAATTCAACTTGCTGCCTCCCTGCCCCCGAGCACCGAGCACTAGCACCGAGCGGGAGCGCCTTGGTTTTACCGGGGAATGCGTTTGTAAGCAATTGCCTGCAGACAGGGCAATTGCTTAGGTAAGCTCCCGGGGTGCCTGCTGGGTTCCGAGTGGATGATTATAGCCCGCAATGTTGGCGCAGCCAGGCGCGGCAGTTTATCTCGCGAGGCAAACCCTTTAAGGGATTTCGGACAAAGGAGCCTCGCATGACGCCGAAAGCGGTTTTCTGGGACATGGATGGCACGCTGGTCGACAGCGAGCCGTTGCACGAGGCGGCGCTGATAGCGGCGCTGCACAGCGTCGGCATCGCGGCGCCAACCAACCTGCATGAGCGCGTGCTCGGCATCGCCGCATGGCCGGTCTACGAGATGCTGCGCGACGAGTTCGGCCTCGACCTGCCCTTCGACGACTGGATCGTGCGCAAATACGACCATTATCTGCCGATGGCCGAGACGCTGAAGCCGCGCCCCGGCGCCATCGAGATCTACAACGAGCTGCGTGCCCTTGGCGTGGCGCAAGCGGTGGTGTCCAACTCCGACCGGCTGGTCGTCGACGCCAATCTGCGCATGGTCGGTCTTTCCCATCCCGGCATGAAGACGATCAGCCGCAACGACGTGCGCGAAGGCAAGCCGCACGCCGAACCTTTTTTGCGCGCCGCTTGGCTGGCCGGTGTCGATCCAGCCAATGCCATGGCCGTCGAGGACAGCGTGACCGGCGCCACGGCAGGACTGGCGGCGGGGATCAGGACGATCTTCTGGCCGGAAGCGCCCATGGCAGGGCCGCCCGGCGCGATCGTCATCAACAGCGCCGACGAATTGCGGGCTGAACTCGGGCTTTAAGATTGGGCTGCAACCTAGACGCGTATCCTGCAACGCCGATGATTGGTGAAACCGACGATCAGAGTGTTCTTCTCCCCGTACCTATACGGGGAGAAGTGCCCGGCAGGGCGATGAGGGGCAGCGCCGAGATTGACAAGGAAGGCGCTTTTCCAGGGCGCATCGAGATCACGGCCAGGCCGAGCACACTTTCGGGCGCTTGCGCTGCCCCTCATCCGCCTGCCGGCACCTTCTCCCCGCATAGTGACGGGGAGAAGGGCTCTCAGTTCCGATAGGTCGGCTCCTGCTCGTCGAGGATCGCCTTCAATTCGGACAGGTGCCGTTCGGCCTGACCGGGATAATCTTCCTGCTCCGCTGCTGCCTTCTCGGCGATTTCATTCGACAGGACCCGCAGCGGGCGGCCGGTCCACAGCGCCTTGATGTAGGTCTCGGCGGCGCGTTCGAAATAGAACATGCGGTTGAAGGTGTCGGCGACGGTATCGCCGATGACCAGCACGCCATGGTTGCCCATGACCATCACCTTGACCTTCGGATCGGTGAGCAGCTGCGAGCAGCGTTCGCCCTCTTCCTCGAAGGCGAGCCCACCATAATGGCCGTCGACGACGTGGCGGTTGAAGAAGATCGCCGAGTTCTGATCGATCGGCGGCAACGTCGAGTCGGCGAGCGAAGCGAGCACCGTGGCGTGGATCGAGTGCACATGCATGACGCAGCGCGCATGACGGACATTGCGATGGATGGCGCCATGCAGCCCCCATGCCGTCGGGTCGGGCGCATCCGGGCCGGAGAGCGTATCGGGATCGTTGGCGTCGATCAGCAGCAGGTCGCTCGCCTTGATGCGCGAGAAATGCACCTGGTTGGGATTCATCAGGAATTGCGAGCCGTCATCGTTGACGGCCAGCGAGAAATGATTGGCCACCGCTTCATGCATGTTGAGCCGCGCTGTCCAGCGGAAGGCGCAAGCCAGATCGACGCGCTCCTCGTAGAAGGGCAGGTTGGTCAGCATTTCCTTCTGCAGGCGGGCGATGCTCATCGAAAACCTCCGTGAAAGAAGCAAGGATGCCGTGCGCCGCCGATGCGCGCAACCGGTTTCGTTTGGTGCAGGCGAGCGCTTTGGCTTACGCCGCCGTGCTTCTGGCGGCGTCGATGCGCAGCCCGCCATGCTCGACGACAAAATCGATCACCTGCTGCAGGCCCTTGCCGCGCGACAGATCGGTAAATCCGAACGGCCGCTTGCCGCGCATGCGGGCGGCATCGCTCTCCATGACATCGAGATTGACGTTCACATAGGGGGCGAGATCGCTCTTGTTGATGACCAGGAAATCCGACCGGGTGATCGCCGGGCCGCCCTTGCGCGGGATTTCTTCGCCCTGGCAGACCGAGATGACGTAGAGCGTCAGATCGGCGAGGTCCGGGGAAAACGTGGCGGCGAGGTTGTCGCCGCCCGATTCGATGAAGACGATGTCGAGATCCGGGAATTTCCTGGTCATCTCGGCGATCGCCTGCAGATTGATCGAGGCGTCCTCGCGGATGGCGGTGTGCGGGCAGCCGCCGGTCTCGACGCCGATGATGCGATCCTCGGGCAGCGCCTGAAGCCGGGCCAGCATCATGGCGTCTTCCTTGGTATAGATGTCGTTGGTGACCACGGCGATGGAGAACTCGTCGCGCAGCGCCTTGCAGAGCTTTTCGGTGAGCGTCGTCTTGCCGGAGCCGACGGGGCCGCCGATGCCGACGCGAAGGGGACCATTGGCTTGTGTCATCCAGGGAACTCCATGATGGCTAGCACTGCAAAGCCGAGCCCTACAACCAGGCAGAGCGGCGAATAATAGCTGACATCGAGCCGCGCGAAAGGCTGTTCGGGCGCCAGCCGGCGCCACCACGGCGTGAAGCCGGCAATGCCGCGCCCCAGGAAGACCAGCGCGATGAGCAGCGCTGTCGCGGCAAGCCCGGCCTTGGGAAAGGGCGTGGCAAACACGCCTTCCAGCGCCATCGGCCACAGCGTCGCCAGGCCGAGGCAGGCGGCGACGGCGAAGCTGGCGAAGGGCGCCGGCATTTCGTCGACGCCGCGAAAGCCGACCACCGCGCGGGCGCAGGAGGCAGCGTCGCTGCCCGGCCAGATGCCGCCAATACCCCAATAGACATGCAGCGCGGTGATCAGCAACAGGACCAGCGAGAGCGCGAAGGCGAGGACGATCATGAGCGGAACAGCCGCGAATATTGCGTTTCGTGCTTCATCGCCATGACATCCGAGACGAAGGCGCAGCCGCCGAGATCGTCCAGCGTCGAGCCGGCGGCGCGAGCGGCAACGCTGAGCGCCAGCGGCTCGAAGCCGGCGAGCAGCGTGGTTGCTCCCGTCTGGCCGACGACGCCGAGCCGGATCGCGGCCTGGACGAGGTTGGAAAAGAAGGTCTGCAGGAAGGCCGACAGTGCATCGTGCAGGGCAATGGCGTTGCCACCGGCAGTTGCACCGACGGCGACGCAATAGGCGCACTCGGCCGGCAGACGGTCGAGCACCTGACACGGCCAGGCCGATGCCGCCTTCAGGAAGGCGGCGCCCTGCAGCATGGTCTCGCTGTGGCGCTCGCGCGAGCCGCCCAAGGCCTCGGCGAGGGCGGCGATCTCGGCGAGATCGCCGGCTTGGGGCGCACGCCGCCAGCTTTCGGCAAACAGCACGGCATCGTTCCAGCCCGAGCCCATCTCGACCAGCGTCTCCAGCCATGCGGCGAGGTCTTTGCTGTCGGCGACCAGGCCGGCATGCACGGCTTGTTCGAGACCATGGCTGTAGGAAAAACCGCCAACCGGGAAGGCAGGCGACAGCCACGCCATCAGCCGCAACAAAGCGACGTTGGAAGGCTGGTCAGTCATGGTCGTGCGAATGGCTGTGGGCATGCGATTCGCTATGGGCATGGGAATGCGCTTCGGCGTGGCTGTGTGCATGCGCCTCGGCATGGGCGTGACCGTGACTGTGCCCAGAATAGGCGCCGCGCAGCGGCTTGAACGGCTCGGAAACGTCGCGCACCGTGGCACCCAGGCCTTCCAGCATCGCCCTGATGACATGGTCGCGCAGGATGAGGATGCGTTCCGCTTCGATGGCGGCGGCAAGGTGGCGATTGCCGATATGCCAGGCAAGCTCGGCCAGATGGACAGGGCCGCTGGCACGGATATCGTAGAGCGGTTCCTCGGCCGCAACGATCTCGATATGGCGGCCATCCTCCAGCACCAGGCGGTCGCCATCGTTCAAGGCCGCCGGTTCGGGCAGGTCGACCAGCACTCTATCGCTACGGGCCGTTTCGATGGCGCGGCGGCGCAGATGCCGCTCGTCATGGGCCAGCACCGCACGATCGTAGGGCGCGACCGCTCCTGCCTCGCCGGCGCTCAGAACCGAGACGGCACGCGGGAATTTGGTGAAATCGGTGCGGATGTCGAGCTTCATGTAAAACTGCCTCTCCCAACAAGCGTAGCCTATCGCGTGCGCCGCCCCAATGCTGCTCAAACGATCGTGTCGAAGAGCCGCAGGATGAACGATATCTGGTAGACCAGGGCGGCGGCGACAAAGGCGATGTGAAAGCGACGGTCGCCGAAGAAGCCAGCTAATCCCGCAGGAAATCGCCCATCAATAGGGGATTGCCCGGCCAAAATCGTTCATCGAGCGCCTGCTTGCATGTGAAGGGAGGTTCGCCTGGAAAGTGGGATTTCCTGAGACCCGTTTCCCTGACCGCGACAAGCAAAGCGTCTTTATATGCATCGTCGAAAATCTGAGCGGGATATCGGCGAAGACTCGGGCTGTCCTTGATGATGTTTCTGATCCAGATGCGCTGTTCGGAAATTGACGACTGCCAACTGTGACTTCGATGGCCGGGTTGGAATTCCCATTTCAGGAGATGTGCAAGCAGCACCTCCATCCGACTGCGAATCTCTCGTTTGTCACGTCTCCCCAAGCTCTCGATCTCCTCGGCAAGATTCTCACGATCGAGGTCGGAGAAACGAGCTTCGCGCAACAATGCGCCTTGCTCGGCGCACCACTGGACGTAGTCCGCTTCGTAGGGAGTGAGGGCCCTGAGACGATCAATCCTGTTCATGAGGCCCATCATGCCGCAATTTCGAGACAATCGCAAAACGGCACGAGAGAGCCTTGGACAACTGAGCACCGAATTTGACGCCCCGCCAACAGGGCGTTTGTAGGGATCAGAACAAAAAGTATCTCTGCGCCATCGGCAGCACGGTGGCCGGCTCGCAGGTGAGCAATTCGCCGTCGGCGCGGACCTCGTAGGTTTCGGGATCGACCTCGACATGTGGGGTGGCGTCGTTGAGCACCATCGAATGCTTGCCAATGCCGCCACGGGTGTTGTCGACGGCGACCATCTGCTTGTCGACGCCGAGCCGGCCGCGCAGGCCGGCATCGAGCGCGGCTTTCGAGACAAAGGTCACCGACGAATTGGTCATCGCCTTGCCATAGGCGCCGAACATCGGCCGGTAGTGCATCGGCTGCGGTGTCGGGATCGAGGCGTTGGGATCGCCCATCGGGGCGGCCGCGATCATGCCGCCGATCAGCACCATGTCCGGTTTGACGCCGAAGAAGGCCGGGTTCCACAGCACCAGATCGGCGCGCTTGCCGACCGCCACCGAGCCGATCTCGTTCGACAGGCCGTGCGCGATGGCCGGGTTGATCGTGTATTTGGCGATGTAGCGGCGGACGCGGAAATTGTCGTTGTCGCCGGTCTCCTGCGGCAGCGAGCCGCGCTGGCGCTTCATCTTGTCGGCGGTCTGCCAGGTGCGGATCGCCACTTCGCCGACGCGACCCATCGCCTGGCTGTCCGACGAGATGATCGAGAAGGCGCCGATGTCGTGCAAAATGTCTTCGGCGGCGATGGTCTCCTTGCGGATGCGGCTTTCGGCAAAGGCGATGTCTTCGGGGATCGACGGCGACAGATGATGGCAGACCATCAGCATGTCGAGATGCTCGGCCAGCGTGTTGACGGTGTAGGGCCGGGTCGGATTGGTCGACGACGGGATGACGTTGGGCAGGCCGCAAACCTTGATGATGTCGGGCGCATGGCCGCCGCCGGCGCCTTCGGTGTGGAAGGCGTGGATGGTGCGGCCCTTGATCGCCGCCACCGTGTTCTCGACAAAGCCGGACTCGTTCAGCGTGTCGGTGTGGATCATCACCTGCACGTCATAGTTGTCGGCGACCGACAGGCAGCAGTCGATTGCCGCTGGCGTCGTGCCCCAGTCCTCGTGCAACTTAAGCGAGCAGGCGCCGCCCAGCACCATTTCTTCAAGCGCGGCCGGCAACGACGCGTTGCCCTTGCCCGACAGGCCGATGTTCATCGGGAAGGCGTCGAAGGACTGGATCATGCGCGCCAGATGCCACGGGCCCGGCGTGCAGGTCGTCGCCAGCGTGCCATGCGCCGGTCCGGTGCCGCCGCCGAGCATGGTGGTGATGCCTGACATCAGCGCTTCCTCGATCTGCTGCGGGCAGATGAAATGGATATGCGCGTCGAAGCCGCCGGCAGTGAGGATCTTGCCCTCGCCGGCGATGATCTCGGTGCCGGGCCCGATGATGATGGTGACGCCGTCTTGCATGTCCGGATTGCCGGCCTTGCCGATCGCGGCAATGCGGCCGTCGCTCAGGCCGATATCGGCCTTGAAAATGCCGTCCGAGGCATCGACGACCAGCGCATTGGTGATGACGGTGTCGACCGCGCCTTGGGCGCGGGACACCTGGCTCTGGCCCATGCCGTCGCGGATGACCTTGCCGCCGCCGAATTTCACCTCTTCGCCATGCAGGGTGAAATCCTTCTCGACCTCGATGAACAGCTCGGTATCGGCAAGCCGCACCTTGTCGCCGACGGTCGGGCCGTACATCTGCGCATAGGCGGCGCGGGTGATTCTAGCCATCAGCAATTGCTCCCGAAATACGGCCGCAAATGCGGACCCAAGATACAGCCGAGCGAAGCCCGGCCCCACATTGTCGCCATCCTATGGTCACGCAATGACCTGCTGGGCGACACCTTCCGATCCCATTTAACGTTTGAGGTGGCAGGGTCACCCCAAAACGACCGTTTGCCAATCGATGGAAAGGAAGTTTTATGCGCAAAACGATCTCTCTCGCAGCCGCCGCCACCCTGCTGCTCGCGACCGCTGCCAGCGCCCAGCAACAGCCTGCCCCGCAGCCTGCCGAGCCGCCGGCTTCGCCCGCTCCCGCAGCGCCCGGCGCTCAGCCGCAAGCGCCGGCGATCCAGACCGTCAACGTCGTCGACATCGAGACCCTGCCCAAGGAAACGCAGGCCAAGGTCAACGAAGTGATCGCCAAGCGCGGCGAGGACGGCCTGCAGAAATTGCGCAGCTCGATCGACGCGACCCCCCAAGTCAAATCCGCACTCGAAGCCAAGGGACTCACCTCCGCGCAAGTGATCGCCGCCAGCATGGACGCCAACGGCTCGCTGACCTTGATCACCAAGAAGGCGAGCTGACGACGCGCCGTGGCGGGCCGGCACGAGGCCGGCCTGCCGCATCGGGGAGGGAACCTTCGCAGGGCGGAATACGTTTCGACTTTTTGGCCTAGAACCGAGTCTCGAAAGCGGCTCCGAGAGCGAGCGATGGCGATCACCACCTTCCCCGACACCAGATGGCTGCATATGCTTGCCGCAACTGCGTTTCTTGCGGCGAGCGCTCCCCAGGCCGGGCTGAATGCGCAGGGCCTTGAAGGCCCTGAGACCCAGAACAAGATCATCGGCTCGGAGGTCGGCCAGGAAGAGACCAACACGGCTGTCGAGGCCGGCAAAGTCACTACCGCGATCGAGCGGACGCGTGAAAACATCGGCGCGGTGCGCAAGACATCCAAGCTCGACAAGGTCGACATCGTGTTCCTTACCGACGCCGCGCGCACGGAAGGCGGGCTGCCGCCGGCGATCGAAAGCAAGGTCGAGCAGCATCAGGACGACATTGCGGAACTGCGCGACGAGATCGAGGCGAACGCATTGCTGTTCAACGCCATCGACTCTCGACGCGTGCAGACCGAAGACGTTCTCGCCGTGGAATTCGACGATCCTGGCAAGGTCGTCATCTACGCGGCGGCCAAGCCGCCCGGCTGAGCCGAAACCGCGCGACGGTCTGGATCGCACAATACGACCAGGGGATCTCACAACGCGCCCATGATCTTCTGCTGGAACCCGTAGACCTCGCGCTTGCCGCCGAGCGGCACCAGGGTGACGTCGCGCTCCTGGCCGGGCTCGAAGCGCATCGCCGTGCCGGCGGCAATGTCGAGGCGCATGCCGCGCGCCTTGTCACGATCGAATTTCAGCCCCTCATTGGTCTCGAAGAAATGATAGTGGCTACCGACCTGGATCGGCCGATCGCCGCTGTTGGCCACCTTCATGGTGATGGTCGGCTGGCCCTTGTTGAGCTCGATCTCGCCGCCTGCCGTGATGATTTCGCCCGGGATCATCGCCAGCCTCACAAGACGCCGAAGCCGAGGCCGGCGGCGAGCAGCAGGATCGCCGAGAGGGACGTGCGTTTGATCGTTGCGGGGACCATAGATATGCCTTTCGCTGTCGGCCGTCACGCGGCGTTGCGGGCCGGGCCGCAGCCTTCGGCCTTGAGGACGCGCTTTGTCGAGGCGGGATATTTGTTCAGCATCGCTGCCGGCCGGATCGGGCGCGCTGAAAAATTGCCGCCGCAATTCGGGCAGACGCCGCCCAGCACATTTGCCGCGCAATCGGCGCAAAATGTGCACTCGAAGGTGCAGATCAGCGCATCCGTCGCCTCAGGCGGCAGGTCCTTGTCGCAGCATTCGCAGTTGGGGCGCAGCTCAAGCATTTTTCTCACCTCACCTTGTCGGCCCTCACCGTATCGGCCCTCACCGTATCGGTTCATGCACGGTCACCAGCTTGGTGCCGTCGGGAAACGTCGCCTCGACCTGGACGTCGTGGATCATCTCGGCGACGCCTTCCATCACCTGCGCGCGGGTGACGACGTGGGCGCCGGCCTCCATCAGCTCGGCGACCTGGCGGCCGTCGCGGGCGCCCTCGACAACGAAGTCGGTGATCAGCGCGATCGCCTCCGGGTGATTGAGCTTGACGCCGCGCTCGAGCCGCTTGCGCGCCACAATCGCCGCCATGGCGATGAGCAGCTTGTCCTTTTCCCTTGGCGTCAGGTTCATGCGTTTTCCCAGGATGGCATAGACAGGAGCGGTGTAATCGGAATCAGAGTGACCATAATTTGGGCAGACCGGCCCGTTCGTTGAGCAATTCGACAAGCGGAACCAGCCGCTTGCGGAGCTGGTAGCCGTCCTCGGCAAACAGCCTCGCAAGAAGCTTGCCATATTTTTTCACGCTCCAGACGCTGGCATCGCCCTGGCCGCCGATAATGTCCCGGGCCGGATCGAGCAAAGCCTCGACCCGCGGCGAGATCATCAGCACCGTCGCCATAGCGATGGCGCCGCCGGCCACGGCGGAACGGCCCAGAATCGCGGCAATGTCCGGCCCGATGCGGAAATCCTCGGCATGAACCAGCGCTCCGTCCTGGCTGACCCGCCAGCGGTCGTGGAAAGCGCCGTGCGCCGCGCGTTCGCCCATGGCGAGGCGGCCAAAAACGGTCGCCTCGAGCACCAGCGCCTCGGCGCCTGCGGCAAGCTCCAGGTCGAGCCTGCGGGCAAAGGCAGATCGATCAAAGACGATGGTTTCCTGTGGCAGCCAGGCGATGCGGCCGCCGGCGCCGACGGTCAGCTTGACCCGCACCTCGGCACGATCGGACGCAGCGCGGTAGATTTTCTCGCAGGCCTGGGTGGTTATGCTGGCGCAGGCGCCGGCGCCGACATCGATGTCCCAGCCAAGGCGGTCGCCGCCGGTCAGCCCGCCGGCGGTGTTGATCAGCACGGCTTCGAGCGGATCGGCCGAGACGGCCGGCATGCGGATCTTGGCGGACCCATCCTGATAAAGCCGCCGAAGCCGCGTGCGGCCGCCATCCTTCTCACAGGCAAGCCGCGCCGTGCCGGCGACGCGCTGGGCCGGCGGCACAAAGGTCAGGTCCTGTCCGATCATATCCACGGCGCCAACTTAAGCACACTCATATGGTTTGAATCCGAAATTCGCATCGCTTTGGAGCAGCGTAATGAACGAATTTCGGATTCAAAGCCATATGAGCAACTTACAGGATTCTGGCGTGGTCTGGATTTGAGGTTCCTAACCGCCGGTGCCATCAATTCGTAGGAACCTCAAATCCAGACCACGCCGGCGGCTTTGTCGACATATAGCTTGTTGCTTGACAACGTTTCGGTTTCTATAGAGGAGCCGTCTTGGTACGGTCACACAACGCCTGGCCGGATAAAAGGCGACGGTGACGGTCTGAACCTGGGGAAAAACGGGCGCCGATCCGTTGGCGCCGGGAAACGACGAGGGTTGGGGAAGGAACCGAATGGCTGACCAGCTGGCAACGGACATCATCGAGAAGATCAAGGCTCATGCCGAGCCGGGTGGCGAAGAAATCACCACCAGCACCGAACTGACCTCGCTTGGCATCCATTCGCTGGAACTGACGGAGATCATCTTCGACCTCGAGGAACAGTATGGCATCGAGATCGAGATGAACACGGTCGACGCCTGGAGCAATTTGAAGAACGTCGGCGACATGGTCGAGGCGGTTCGCGCGCTGATCGCGAAAAAAGCCTGACCGAATGCACAAGCGCGTCGTCATTACCGGCATCGGCGGCCTGTGCGGGCTCGGCACCGACGTGCCGACGATCTGGGGCGAGATGCGCGCCGGCCGTTCGGCCATCGGCCCGATCGTCAATTCGGAGCTGCATGACCTGAAAATCAGGGTCGGCTGCGAAATCAGGACGCTTCCCGAGCACGGCATCGACCGCAAGCAGGTCGTGTCGATGGACCGTTTCAGCCTGTTGGCGACGATCGCCGCGCGGGAGGCCGCGCAACAAGCCGGGCTAAGCTTGCACGCGGCCAACACCTACCGGATGGGCGCCATCGTCGGCGTCGGCGTTTGCGGCTGGGAGGCGATCGAAGAGAGCTATCGCGCCATCCTGCTCGAGGGCAAGAACCGCACCGGCATCTTCACCGTGCCGAAAGTGATGCCGGGCGCTGCGGCCGGCCATGTCAGCATGAATCTCGGCCTGCGCGGGCCGGTCTTCGGCATCACCTCGGCCTGCTCCTCGTCCAATCACGCCATTGCCTCGGCGGTCGACCAGATCAGGCTTGGCCGCGCCGACGTCATGCTCGCCGGCGGCACCGATGCGCCGCTGGTCTGGGGCATCCTGAAAGGCTGGGAGGCGCTGCGGGTGCTGGCGCCCGACACCTGCCGGCCGTTTTCGGCCGATCGCCAGGGCCTGGTGCTCGGCGAAGGCGCCGGCATGGTCGTGCTGGAAACTTTTGAGCATGCCATGGCGCGCGGCGCCACTATACTCGCCGAAATTGCCGGCGCCGGGCTTTCCGGCGATGCCTCCGACATCGTCGCGCCGACCATCGAAGGGCCGGAGGCGGCGATGCGCTTCTGCCTCGTCGATGCCAGGCTCAACCCGGAGGACATCGACTACGTCAATGCGCATGGCACCGGCACCAAGGCCAACGACCAGATCGAGACGGCGGCGATCAAGCGCGTTTTTGGCGATCATGCCCATAAACTTTCGATCTCCTCGACCAAATCGATGCATGCCCACTGCCTCGGCGCGTCGGGCGCGCTGGAGCTGATCGCCTGCGTGATGGCGATCCGCGAAGGCATCGTGCCGCCGACGGCCAATTTTCGCGAAACCGACGCCGATTGCGATCTCGACATCACCCCGAACGTGGCGCGCGAGCGCAAGGTGCGCGCGGCGATCAGCAACGGCTTCGCCTTCGGCGGCACCAATGCGGTGCTGGCGTTCAAGGCGGTCTGACGGCAACCGGATCATCCAGACACGGCGAGACGCGTCTTGCCACGCGCCACGGCGCGCTGGCGCGAAAAAAAATCCCAGGAGTTTCGATGACCGACCTGTCCGCCTTTCCGATCGCCACGCGCTGGCCGGCCAGCCATCCCGACCGCATCCAGCTCTATTCGTTCCCGACGCCGAACGGGGTAAAAGTGTCGATCGCGCTTGAGGAACTCGGCCTGCCCTACGAGGCGCATGCGGTGAACATCGGCAAGGACGAGAGCTGGACGCCGGAATTCCTGTCGCTGAACCCGAACGGCAAGATCCCGGCGATGATCGATCCGGACGGCCCGGGCGGCAAGCCGATCGGGCTGTTCGAATCCGGCGCCATCCTGCTCTACCTCTCAGACAAGACCGGAAAGCTGGTCCCGGCCGACCCGGTGCGGCGTTACGAAACGATCCAGTGGGTGTTCTTCCAGATGGCCTCGATCGGGCCGATGTTCGGGCAGGTCGGCTTCTTCCACAAATTCGCCGGACGCGAGATCGCCGACAAGCGGCCGCTGGCGCGCTATCGCGACGAATCACGGCGGCTGATCGGTGTGCTCGAGACGAGGCTAAAGGGCCGCAGCTGGATCATGGACGACGACTACACCATCGCCGATATTTCGATGCTGGGCTGGGTGCGCAATTTGATCGGTTTTTACGAGGCAAGGGAACTTGTCGGCTTCGACGATTTTTCCCATGTCGCGGCATGGCTGGAGCGCGGCCTTGCCCGGCCGGCGGTGCAGCGGGGTCTTACCATCCCCGCCAGGGGCTAGCTCAATCGGTAGCAGGCGCCGAGAACCGGCTATTTTGTCTTGGCTTTGGGTTTCGAGCCGCCCTTGCCCATGACGGAAGCGGCGAGGGATGCAGCGGTCTTAGCGGTGGCGACAACCGCGCCGGCCGCGACATTGGCCGTCGTCTTGACGGTACGCATTGCGCTGTCTGCCATCGAGCCGCCGCTTGCCGACTTCCTCGACCTGGCCGGTTTTGCCGTGGTCTTGGCTGCGGTCGGCGTCACTTTCTTCGGTGCTGCCTTGCCAAAACTGGGTTTTGCATCCTTGGAGCGGGCGGCAACGGCCGGGCCAGCGCCGGTCTTCGATTCAGTTGCCTTTGATCCAGTTGCCCTGGATCGAGTTGCCCTGCCCTTGCCGGGCGCAGGCTTTCTTGCCTTGTTTGCCATCGGAGTAGCCATCGGACAGTCTTCCTCATGTCAGCATTATTGCCGTATTCGAGATAACGGCCGGAAAGTCCTAAGGTTCCAGGCCGGCGGTCCTTGCGAATCAGGGTTGATCGCCAAGCACCAGATCGGCGGGGCGGCGGCGGGCAAGCACGCGGTCGATGTTGGGCATGTCGTTGGAAGCGATCCAGGCGCGGGCGTCATCGTCGGAGCGGCCATGCTCGTGCCATCGCTCGAGCAGCCGGCGCTCGAGCTCGGCGCGCGGCACATCGACAAAGATCGAGAAATCGAACAGCGGCGCCAGCCGCAACCACGGTTCCTCGTCAAGCAAGAGATAATTGCCTTCGACCAGGATGAACTTGGTGTCGGCGGCGATGATCGAAGCGGCCGCGCGCGACAGTTCCATGCTGCGGTCGAACACCGGAATGGCGATGTCGGGCTCGGCCGCGCGGATGCGCTTCAGCAAGGTTTCGAAGCCGGCAAAGTCAAAGGTTTCCGGAGCGCCCTTTCGCGCGCGCAGGCCGCGCTGCTCGAGCACGATATCGTCGTAATGGAAGCCGTCCATCGGCACGATTTCGGCCGTGCCTTCCGGCAGCAGCTCATGCAGTCGGGCCGACAGCGTCGACTTGCCGGCGCCCGGAGGGCCGGCGATGGCAACGACAAAGCGCCGCGCCTTGCCGGCGCGCTTGAAGATGGTGGCGGCGAGGTGAGCGGTCTCGGACATCGGAGCCTTTCTGGCCTAAGTGTTTTGGATCGCATCTTGGCGATAGTTGGCGGGAATTTCAAACGCGGGATTATTGAAGATCGACCAATTGTCGAGGTCGGCGCCGCTGCCCCTCATCCGGCCGCTTCGCGGCCACCTTCTCCCCATTGGGGAGAAGAGAGAAGCGTCGGCGCTGGCGATCTCCTCTCCCCTCGGGGAGAGGTCGGATTGCCCCGAATTGCCCTTTGCAATTCGGTTGGCAATCCGGGTGAGGGGGCAGCGCCAACGCTCGCAATAGGAGGGCTAACTCCAAGCGGAAGCGCCGCCCACAGCCCAATCAGACAGGAACGGATCGGCCGATCCGCAGGAAATCGCCGTCGAAAGCGACATCCCGCGTCGAACCGTCAGCCGCGGCAAGGCGCATACGCCCCTGCGTGGTGGTGATGTCGCGCGGCGGCTCGCCGCTGGATAACGGCAAAACGCCGATGACGTGGCGGAACGAGACGTTGCCGCCAAGCGCAAAGGCGGTTGCCACCCCTTCCCGCTTCAGCCAGTTGTCACCCAGCGACGCCGCATGGCCGAGCGCGGTGCGGCCGTCCTCGATGCCGAGCACGCCGCGATGGCGGCCGCTCCACGGCGCGTAGTCGCGCCCGCCATTGCTGATCCACAGCATGGTGACCGGCAGCTCGGCCGGGTTCTTCAGCACGAGAACGAGATCGGCTTCCGCCTTTCGCGCCAGCGCAGTCCAGCCCGGCCCGCCATGGTCGGCCTCGACCAGCGTGACGAAATCCTCTCGGCTGTGGTCCATGCGATAGTCGGTCAGGTCGAGCGTGCCGCCATCGGTGGCAGGAAAGCGCGTCAGATCGGCGGAGCGCGCCGGATAGGCGAAAAGAAAGCGGCCGCGGGCCGGATCGGGCTCGAGCGCGTCGTCCGGCGTTGTCGCAAATCGCTTCGGCGAAAAGGCCAGCCTGCCGCCGTCCTTCATCACCGTCATCGGATGGTGGGCGACGGAAATGCCGCCCGAGCCGCCGGAAAAGACATGCTCCTGGTAGAGAAAGGGATGGTCGTCGCGCAGGGTCAGGATTTTTTCGACCGTCGCGCCCAAAACCTTGTGCTGCAGCCGGAAAACGGCCCGCCAGCCATCGGCAGTCGCCGCCGAGGCGACGACATCCCAGCGGCTGTTGGCCGGCCAGCCATGCAGGGGCGCTTCCTCGACATCACTGCGTGAAAACGGCGCGCATAAAAAATCGCCGGACAGGCGAACGGTGCCCTCGGGCAGGTCTGGCGGCAGCGTCGCGCGCGGCTCGTCGACCCACGGCGCGCGATGCAGCGGTTTTAGCCGGCGCCCGTCGATATCGACCGTCATGTCGGCGAGATGGCCGACGGTGAGATCGACCGTTACCGAAATGCCCTTTGCCGTGATCGTGAGCGTATCCATGGCGCACCTGCTGATTCTGCCGGCGCCAGCAAACCCGCTCGGTGCCGGTTGCGCAAGCTGGGTGATGGGCATTTCGCATCAGAGACGCTTTTGCCTGGCCACGTACCCCTAACCCCTCCCCACTGTTTGGACTGGGGACATCGCGGACAGGTGTGCGAGGACATCGCGAACAGTTTTGCCATCCTATTGAGCAAGGGCAT
>NZ_JBVVQT010000032.1:0-55574 GCF_055811595.1 Mesorhizobium sp. WSM4814 | reverse complement strand
CTTCTGTCCTTGAATGGCATCCCGAACCCCCTCGCGCACAATGCGCAAAACTGTTCGCGATGTCCTCGCACACCTGTTCGCGATGTCTCCGGTCCAAACAACCTTCTCCCACAAGGGGAGAAGGCAAAAAAGAACGTTCAGTGATTGTCCCGCGGCACGCCTGCGGTGTGCGCCACATCCTGGTATTTCACCGCGGGCTTCAGCACCATTCCTTCGGAGAACTGGTCGACCATGCCGCGCTGGATCTCCTGCCATGGGGTCTGGTGCCTGGGGTAGCGATAGCCGCCACTGTTCTGCAACTCGGCGCGCCGGCGCGTAATCTCGTCATCGGTGACGAGAATGTCGGCAGTGCCCTTGCGCAGGTCGATGCGGACGCGGTCGCCGGTCTTCAACAGCGCCAGCCCGCCGCCTATGGCGGCTTCGGGCGAGGCGTTGAGGATCGACGGCGAGCCCGAGGTGCCCGACTGGCGGCCGTCGCCGATGCAGGCCAGCGCATGGATGCCCTTCTTGATGAGATGGGCCGGCGGCTGCATGTTGACGACTTCGGCGCCGCCGGGATAACCGATCGGGCCGGCGCCGCGCATGAACAGGATGGTGTGCTCGTCGATGCCCTGCGCCGGATCGTCGATGCGAGCGTGGTAGTCTTCGGGCCCGTCGAAGACCATGGCGTTGCCCTCGAAGGCCTCGGGGTCGTTCGGGTTCGACAGATAGCGCTCGCGGAATTCGGGCGAGATGCCGCTGGTCTTCATGATCGCCGAATCGAACAGATTACCCCTAAGATTGATGAAGCCGGCATTGGCCTTCAGCGGCTCGGCGACGGTACGGATAACATCGAGATTCTCGTTGACGGCCGCGCTGCAATTGGCGCCGATCGTCTTGCCGTTGACCGTCATGGCGTCGGGATGAGGCAGCAGCCCGGCCTTCATCAGTTCGGCCACCACTGCGGGCACACCGCCGGCATGATGATAATCTTCGCCGAGATATTCGCCCGACGGCTGCAGATTGACGATGAGCGGCACTTTCAGGCCGACCGTCTGCCAGTCGTCATTGTCGAGCGGCACGCCGAGATGGCGGGCGATGGCGTTGAGGTGGATCGGCGCGTTGGTCGAGCCGCCGATGGCCGAGTTGACGACGATGGCGTTCTCGAAGGCCTGCCGGGTCATGACGTCGGAGGGTTTTAGATCCTCATGCACCATGTCGACGATGCGCTTTCCCGTCTCATAGGCGATCTGGCCGCGCTCGCGGTAGGGCGCCGGAATGGCGGCCGAGCCCGGCAGCTGCATGCCGAGCGCCTCGGCCAGCGAGTTCATGGTGGTGGCGGTGCCCATTGTATTGCAATAGCCGGTGGACGGCGCCGAGGAGGCGACGATGTCCATGAACTCGTCATAGCCGATCTCGCCGGCCGACAGACGCTGGCGCGATTCCCAGACGATGGTGCCGGAGCCGGTGCGCTTGCCCTTGTGCCAGCCGTTGAGCATCGGGCCGACAGACAGCGCGATAGCCGGAATGTTGACGGTGGCAGCGGCCATCAGCAGGGCCGGCGTCGTCTTGTCGCAGCCGATGGTGAGCACGACGCCGTCGAGCGGATAGCCGTAGAGCACCTCGACCAGGCCAAGATAGGCGAGGTTGCGGTCGAGTGCGGCGGTCGGGCGTTTGCCCGTCTCCTGGATCGGGTGGCACGGGAACTCGAAAGGGATGCCGCCCATCGACACGATGCCCTCGCGCACGCGCTTGGCCAGTTCGAGATGATGGCGGTTGCAGGGCGAAAGATCCGAGCCGGTCTGGGCGATGCCGATCAGCGGCTTGCCCGACATCAGTTCGGCACGCGTCAGCCCGTAATTCAGGTAGCGCTCGAGGTAAAGCGCCGTCATCCCCGGATTGTCGGGATTGTCGAACCACTCCTGCGAGCGAAATTTCTTTTTCTGCGTGGGGGCGCCGGCCATCATGGTCTCCGTATTTGTATGACAAATCGATATGACAACGCGCGAGAGCAGGCAAGAGGCACGCGCCATCCGATTCCGGACTTTGGTGCGATAGACATGCGTTTACCCCCACGCTAGATCGGATCGGGGCTTGTCAATTCATATCCGGGAGATTTTGATGGCTTTGGTTATCGAAGGCGAGGAACGCATCGCCGCACCCCTGCAAAAGGTGTGGGAGGCGCTGAACGACCCGGACGTTCTGAGGCAGACCATTCCGGGCTGCCAGAGCCTCGAGAAGAAGTCGGACACCGAGATGGCGGCGACCGTGGTGGTCAAGATCGGCCCGATCAAGGCGACGTTCAACGGCGAGGTGACGCTCAGGAATCTCAACCCGCCGCATTCCTACACCATCCAGGGCGAGGGCAAGGGCGGCATCGCCGGCTTCGCCAAAGGCGGCGCCGATGTGACGCTGACCGCCGATGGCCCGGAGGCGACGATCCTCAGATATGCGGCCAAGGCCGATGTCGGCGGCAAGATCGCCCAGCTCGGCAGCCGTCTGATCGAATCGACATCGAAGAAACTGGCCGGACAGTTTTTTTCGAGTTTTGGCGAGAAAGTTGGCGGCTCCCCTCCCCCTTGAGGGGAGGGTGCCGAGCGAAGCGAGGCGGGTGGGGTCGCCTCAACCGCCTCAACCGACAACTGGCATTGACCAAAAAAGGTGGAGTGCGTCGCCACCGACCCCACCCGGCCCTGCGGGCCACCCTCCCCTCAAGGGGGAGGATCACTCAAACACGATGTTCGGCACGGCGGCTTCGGCCGCGCCGCGTTCTTCTTTGACCCTGCCCCAGACGTTCGCGGCGATGTCGCGGTAGATCTTGGCCTCGGCGCTATCGGGCTTCGAGACCACCACCGGTGTGCCGGCATCCGAGCTTTCGCGGATGCCCATTTCGAGCGGCACTTCGCCGAGGAAGGAGACGCCGAGACGCTCGGCCTCGCGGCGCGCGCCGCCATGGCCGAAGATGTCGTAGCGCTTGCCGGTGTCGGGGGCGAGGAAATAGCTCATATTCTCGACGATGCCCAACACCGGCACGTCGACCTTCCTGAACATATTGAGGCCTTTTCGCGCATCGATCAGGGCCAGATCCTGCGGCGTCGAGACGATAACGGCGCCGGCCAACGGCACCTGCTGGGCCATGGTCAGCTGCGCGTCGCCGGTGCCGGGCGGCATGTCGACGACGAGCACGTCGAGCGGACCCCACTCGACCTCGCGCAGCATTTGCGTCAAAGCCGACATCACCATCGGCCCGCGCCAGATCATCGGCGTCTCCTCGTCGACGAGGAAGCCCATCGACATGACCTTCAGGCCGTAATTCTCCATCGGCTTCAGGACCTTGCCGTCGACGGTCTGCGGCCGGCCATGGATGTTGAGCAGCCGCGGCATCGACGGGCCGTAGATGTCGGCGTCGAGCACGCCGACCCTCAGGCCGTTGGCGGCGAGGCCAAGCGCGATGTTGACGGCAGTAGTCGACTTGCCGACGCCGCCCTTGCCGGAAGCGACAGCGATGATCGCCTCGATGCCGGGCACGCCGCGCTTGCCCTGACTGTGCGAGGCCGGAGCGTGCGGAGCCGGACGTGGCGCGGCAGCGGGTGCGGCCGGCGGTACGGGCCTGGTGGCAGGCCTTTGCGGAACCGGAGCCTCCATGCCGCCACCCTTCTTTTCCGCCGTCAGGGCGACCACGGCGCCGGCGACACCCGGGATCGCCTTGACGACACGCTCGGCGGCGGCACGCAGCGGCTCCATCTCCTGGGCCCGGGCAGCCGGCACGGTGATCGAAAAGAACACCTTGGCATCGGCAATGAAAATCTCGGAGACCATCCCGAGGTCGACGATGTTGCCGGTGAAGTCCGGTCCGTTGACCGTCTTCAGGCGCTCGATGACGATTTCCTTGGTGACGTTTTCCTGGACGGCGGGCATCAGCTTTTCCTCTGCTTTTACGCCTGAGATAGTGCAGTTCCCGAACAGAACCAAGCGGCGGAACGACACGCACGGGCGTGGCTGCAAAGACTTGCGTCTGTTTGTCGGTCCTGCAGAGGACGAAACGTCTTTAGGGAAGAGGCACGCCGATCGCACAGGCTGCGGTCGCCGGAAGACGAAGCAGCCCTATCTTTGCAGGCTTCGGACGTGCTCGCCCGCAAGCAAAGGAGACCAATCATGCTCGCAAACAGCAACGCAACGGCCAATCTCGCGGTGAAGGACCTGGCCAAGGCCAAGGCCTTCTATGAAGACGTTCTGGGGCTGACGGAGGTTCACAACGAGGGGGACGAACTGATCGTCTACAAATGCGGCGACACCAGCATCAATGTCTATCGCTCGCAATTCGCCGGAACCAACAAGGCGACGGCGGTGACCTGGATGGTCGGCGACGAGATCGACACCATCGTCAAGGCGCTGAAATCGAAAGGCGTTGTCTTCGAGCACTACGAGATGCCGGGCCTGAAGCTGGAAGGCGACATCCACGTCGGCTACGGCATGAAGGTCGCATGGTTCAAGGATCCTGACGGCAACATTCTTAACCTGGTCGACAGGTAGGCCTGGACGGCGGCGAAGCTTCGGCCGCAATGAGGATTCGCCACGCAAAAACAGCATGCATCTGGCGCAGCCTCACTCGGCCGGGTAGCGTCCGCTCATGATCGACAAGCTGGAATTCTTCATCGCGCTGGCCAGGGAGGAGCATTTCGGCCGGGCGGCGGAGGTGTGCGGCGTCACCCAGCCGACGCTTTCGGCCGGTATCAAGCAGCTGGAAGGCCAGCTCGGCGTGATGCTGGTTCTGCGTGGCTCGCGCTTCCAGGGGCTGACGCCGGAGGGAGAACAGGTGCTGGCGTGGGCGCGCCGCATCGTCGGCGATACCCGCACCATGCGCGAAGAGATGCGGGCGGCGCGTCACGGCCTTTCGGGGCGCATCCGCATCGCCGCCATTCCGACGGCGCTGGCCATGGTGGCGCGGCTGACGACACCTTTTCGGGCAAAGCATCCCGGCGTCACCTTCTCGGTGCTGTCGCGCACCTCGATCGAGGTGCTGTCGTTGCTCGGCAATTTCGACATCGACGCCGGCATCACCTATCTCGACAACGAGCCGCTGGGGCGGGTGACCAGCGTGCCGCTCTATGACGAGCGCTATCAGCTGATCACCGCGATCGGAAATCCCTATTCCGACCGCGACAAAGTGACATGGGCGGAGCTCAGCCAGCTGCCGCTCTGCCTGTTGACGCCGGACATGCAGAACCGCCGCATCATCGACCAGCATTTGGCCGAAGCCGGCACGCAGGTGCGGCCGACACTCGAATCCAATTCGATGATCGTGCTGTTCTCGCATATCCGTACCGGAAAATGGTCGTCGATCATGCCGCTCAACCTCTCGGAAACATTCGGCTTTTCCGAGCCGATCCGGGCCATTCCGATCGTCGAGCCGGACGCCAGCCACACCGTCGGGCTGGTGGCGACGCTGCGCGAGCCGCACACCCCGCTGGTCTCGGCGCTGCTGGACGAGGCAATGGCGCTGGCAGACGATTTCCGCGCCCGCCACTGAGCTAGAGATTGCAGGCTGGACGGCAGCGATAGAAGATTTCTATCGAGCAACGGATCAGCTTTATTGATTTAGCGGGTTTCCTCCGATTTCCTAGGCACTTAGCGGATTACTACGACCAGGGAGGGCGCTGCATGATCATGCAGCCTGCAAGTACCGAGATCGCGTCGCGCACGGCGGCGATCGTTCAGGAGTTGAAGGGCCTCGAAGGTCCGCTGTTGCCGATCCTCCACGGCATCCAGGAAGAGTTTGGCCATGTGCCGCAGGACGCGCTGCCGGTCATCGCCGAAGCGCTGAACATCTCCAAGGCGGAGGTGCACGGCATCGTCACCTTCTACCACGATTACCGCAGCCGCCCGGCCGGCCGGCATGTGCTGAAGCTCTGCCAGGCCGAAGCCTGCCAGTCGATGGGCTCGGACGCGATTGCCGCCAAGCTCAAGCAATTGCTGGGCATCGGCTTCCACGAGACGGCCCGCGACGGTTCGGTGACGCTGGAGCCGGTCTATTGCCTCGGCCTTTGCGCCTGCGCGCCATCGGCGATGCTGGACGGCGAGGTGATTGGCCGGCTCGATGACGAAAAGCTCCACGAGATCGTTGCCGAGGTGCGCTCATGACCCCGCGCATTTACATTCCCGGCGATTCCGGCGCGCTGGCGCTCGGTGCGGAAAAGGTCGCCAAGGCGATTGAGAAGGAATTGGCGGATCGCGGCATCGAGGCCAAGATCGTGCGCAACGGCTCGCGCGGCGCCTATTTCCTCGAGCCGATGGTCGAGGTGGCGACAGACAAGGGCCGCGTCGCCTACGGGCCGGTGAAGCCTTCCGATGTCAAAGGCCTGTTCGACAGCGGCTTTCTCAGCGGCGGTCACCACAAGCGCTGGCTGGGCGCGCCCGACAAGATCCCGTTCCTGGCCAGGCAGACGCGGCTGACCTTCGCACGCTGCGGCGTCATCAATCCACTGTCGCTCGATCACTACAAGGCGCATGGCGGACTGAAGGGGCTGCAGAACGCCGTGGCGATGGCTCCGGCCGACATCGTCAAGCAGGTCACCGAGTCGGGCCTGCGGGGTCGCGGCGGCGCCGGCTTCCCGACCGGCATCAAGTGGAAGACGGTGCTCGATACGACCGCCGACAAAAAGTACATCGTCTGCAATGCCGACGAGGGCGACAGCGCCACCTTCGCCGACCGCATGATCATGGAGGGCGACCCCTTCGTGCTGATCGAAGGCATGGCAATCGCCGGTGTCGCCACCGGCGCGACCAAGGGCTTTGTCTATATCCGCTCGGAATATCCGCATGCGGTGGCGATGATGCAGAAGGCGGTCGAGGCTGCCCGCCAGGCCGGCCTGCTCGGCCTCAACGTGCTGGGCTCGCCCAACGCCTTCGACATGGAAATCCGCGTCGGCGCCGGCGCCTATGTCTGCGGCGAGGAAACCTCGCTGCTCAACAGCCTCGAAGGCAAGCGCGGCGTCGTTCGCGCCAAGCCGCCGCTGCCGGCCATCCAGGGCCTGTTCGGCAAGCCGACGGTGATCAACAACGTCATCTCGCTGGCCTCGGTGCCTGTGATCATGGACAAGGGTGCTGCCTTCTACAAGGATTTCGGAATGGGCCGCTCGCGCGGCACCATTCCGATCCAGATCGCCGGCAATGTCAGATATGGCGGCCTGTTCGAGGCGGCGTTCGGCATGACGCTTGGCGAGATCGTCGACGACATCGGCGGCGGCACGGCGACTGGACGGCCGGTCAAGGCGGTGCAGGTCGGCGGGCCGCTCGGCGCTTATTTTCCGCGCAGCCTGTTCGACACGCCGTTCGACTACGAAGCCTTCGCCGCCAAGGACGGGCTGATCGGCCATGCCGGCATCACCGTGTTCGATGACACCGCCGACATGCTGAAGCAGGCACGCTTTGCCATGGAGTTTTGCGCCATCGAGAGCTGCGGCAAGTGCACGCCGTGCCGCATCGGCTCAACACGCGGCGTCGAGACGATCGACAAGATCGCCAGGGGTATCGAGCCGGAAAAACAGATCGAGCTGGTGACGGACCTCTGCAACACGATGAAGTTCGGTTCGCTCTGCGCGCTGGGTGGCTTCACGCCTTATCCGGTGATGAGCGCAATCAACCACTTCCGCGAAGATTTCAAGCCGGTGCCAGTCGCCGAAGCAGCAGAATAGGAACCTCGCGATGGGTCTCATTCAGGAAATCGACTACGGCACGCCGGCCTCGACATCCGAGAAGCAGGTGACGCTGACGGTCGACGGCTTCACCGTCACCGTGCCGGAAGGCACCTCGATTATGCGCGCCTCGATGGAGGCCGGCATTGCCATCCCAAAACTTTGCGCCACCGACATGGTCGACGCCTTCGGCTCCTGCCGGCTCTGCCTGGTCGAGATCGACGGCCGCAACGGCACGCCCTCCTCCTGCACGACGCCGGTGGCGCCGGGCATGGTCGTGCACACCCAGACCGGTCGGCTGAAGGACATCCGCCGCGGCGTGATGGAGCTCTACATTTCCGACCATCCGCTCGACTGCCTGACCTGTGCGGCCAATGGCGACTGCGAATTGCAGACGCAGGCCGGCGTCGTCGGCCTGCGTGACGTGCGCTACGGCTATGAGGGCGACAACCACGTCTTCAAGAAGAACGACGGCGCCGAAAACTTCAAATGGATGGCGAAGGACGAGTCCAACCCATACTTCACCTATGATCCATCGAAATGCATCGTCTGCTCGCGCTGTGTGCGCGCCTGCGAGGAGGTGCAAGGCACATTCGCGCTGACCATCGAAGGCCGCGGCTTCGAAAGCCGTGTGTCGCCCGGCATGCACCAGCTTTTCATCGACAGCGAGTGCGTGTCCTGCGGCGCCTGTGTGCAGGCCTGCCCGACGGCGACGCTTTCCGAGAAATCGGTGATCAAGATCGGCCAGCCCGAGCATTCGGTCGTCACCACCTGCGCCTATTGCGGCGTCGGCTGCTCGTTCAAGGCCGAAATGCGCGGCGACGAGCTGGTGCGCATGGTGCCCTACAAGGACGGCAAGGCGAACCGTGGCCATAGCTGCGTCAAGGGCCGTTTTGCCTACGGCTACTCGACCCACAAGGAGCGCATCCTCAATCCAATGATCCGCGAAAAGGTCACCGATCCATGGCGCGAGGTGTCGTGGGAGGAAGCGCTGACCCACACCGCCAACGAGTTCCGCCGCATCCAGTACCAGTATGGCCGCACCTCGATCGGCGGCATCACCTCGTCGCGCTGCACGAATGAGGAAACCTATCTGGTGCAGAAGCTGATCCGCCAGGGTTTCCGCAACAACAATGTCGATACCTGCGCCCGCGTCTGCCATTCGCCGACCGGCTATGGCCTTGGCCAGACTTTCGGCACCTCGGCAGGCACCCAGGATTTCGATTCGATCGAGCAGACCGATGTGGTGATGATCATCGGCGCCAATCCGACCGACGCACATCCGGTGTTTGCGTCGCGCATGAAGAAGCGGTTGCGCAAGGGCGCCAAGCTGATCGTGCTCGACCCGCGCCGCACCGACATCGTGCGCTCGGCACACATCGAGGCGCAGCATCATCTGCCGCTGAAGCCGGGCACCAATGTCGCCGTGGTCACCGCGCTTGCCCATGTCATCGTCACCGAAGGCCTGTTCGACGAGGCCTTCATCCGCGAACGCTGCGACTGGGACGAGTTCCAGGATTGGGCGTCGTTCGTGGCGCTGCCGGAAAACAGCCCTGAGGTGGTCGGCCAGCTCGCCAATGTCGATCCAGAAGAGATCCGCAGCGCCGCACGGCTGTTTGCCACCGGCGGCAATGGCGCGATCTATTACGGCCTCGGCGTGACCGAGCACAGCCAGGGCTCGACCACCGTCATCGCCATCGCCAATCTTGCCATGGCGACCGGCAATATCGGCCGGCCGGGCGTCGGCGTGAACCCGCTGCGCGGCCAGAACAATGTCCAGGGCTCCTGCGACATGGGCTCGTTCCCGCATGAGCTGCCCGGCTATCGCCACGTCTCCGGCGACGCGGTGCGCGATATCTATGAAAGCCTGTGGGGGGTCAAACTCGACGACGAGCCCGGCCTGCGCATCCCCAACATGCTGGACGCCGCCGTCGACGGCTCGTTCAAGGGCCTCTATGTGCAGGGCGAGGACATTTTGCAGTCGGATCCCGACACCAAGCATGTCGCCGCAGGCCTTGCGGCGATGGAATGCGTCGTCGTCCACGATCTCTTCCTCAACGAGACCGCCAACTACGCGCATGTCTTCCTGCCCGGCTCGACCTTCCTCGAGAAGGACGGCACCTTCACCAATGCCGAACGCCGCATCAACCGCGTGCGCAAGGTGATGGCGCCGAAGAACGGGCTGGCCGACTGGGAAGTGACGCAGAAGCTCGCACAGGCGATGGGTCTTGCCTGGAATTACCAGCATCCGTCCGAAATCATGGATGAGATCGCCAGGACGACGCCAAGCTTCGCCAAGGTCTCCTACGACTATCTGGAAAAGATAGGCTCGGTGCAGTGGCCGTGCAACGAGCAGGCGCCGGAAGGCACGCCGATCATGCATATCAGCGGCTTCGTGCGTGGCAAGGGCAAGTTCATCCGCACCGAATATGTGGCGACCGACGAGAGGACGGGACCGCGCTTCCCGCTGCTGCTGACCACCGGCCGCATCCTGTCGCAGTACAATGTCGGCGCGCAGACCAGGCGTACCGACAATGTCATGTGGCACAGCGAGGACCGTCTCGAGATCCACCCGCATGACGCCGAAAACCGCGGCCTGCGCGACGGCGACTGGGTCCGCCTGACCAGCCGCTCCGGCGAGACGACGCTGCGCGCGCTGATCACCGACAAGGTGTCGCCTGGCGTGGTCTATACGACGTTCCACCACCCCGACACGCAGGCCAACGTGATCACCACCGACTTCTCCGACTGGGCGACCAACTGCCCGGAATACAAGGTGACGGCGGTGCAGGTCGGCGCGTCCAACGGGCCGTCGGAATGGCAGCTCGACTATGACGAGCAGGCCCGCAACAGCCGTCGCATCGCGACGCTGGAAGCAGCGGAGTAATCGTGCCGAGGCATTCGACCGAAAGCGCTTCAATCTTGACGGTTGGTCGACCCCCACTCCGTCGAGCTTCGCTCGACACCTCTCCCCCGATCGACGGGGGAGAGGAAAGCGCGCGAACTCCAGGCTCCCTTCCTCTCCCTCCGGAGGGGGGAGAGGTGGCGCTGCGAAGCAGCGACGGAGTGGGGGATGGCCTGGGAGAGCAACTGCCAATTGAAGCAAGAAGTCTTCGACGCTTCCTAAGTAAAATGGCCGGCAGGCCAAAGGGGGTGCCGCGTGATGCCTAAACGTTGCGGTATCACCCAAATTTCCCGCCTCGCCCACCGCGCCGGCAGCAGTGCGGCCGCCAACCGGATGGTGCCGGAAGAGACGCCGGTGGCGTTCTCCTTCGCCGGCACCACTCACGCGGTGATGATGGCAAGTCCGGCCGATTTCGAGGATTTCGCGCTCGGCTTCTCGCTGACCGAAGGCATCATCGCCGACGGCCGGGAAATCGAGGCGATCGAGGTCGAGGATCACGGCGCCGGCATCGACATCCAGATCAGGCTGAAGGACCAGGCCAATACGCGCTTCGAGGCGCGGCGCCGACGGCTGGCCGGCCCGGTCGGCTGCGGGCTATGCGGCATCGAGTCGATCGAGGAGGCGATGCGCTCGGTCGAGGCGGTCGGTTCGTCAAGACTTACACTTGACAGCGACGACATCGTCCGTTCCGTCAGGCTTTTGTCGAAAGCACAGCCGCTGCATGCCGAGACCGGTGCGGTCCATGCCGCCGGCTTTTATATCCCAGGCAAGGGCATCGTCATGGCGCGCGAGGATGTCGGCCGTCACAATGCGCTCGACAAGCTGGCCGGGGCGCTCGCCAAAGCCGGCATCGATGGCTCCTTGGGTGCCGTCGTGGTGACATCGCGCGTTTCGGTCGAGATGGTGCAGAAGACGACGGCGATCGGCGCTGCGTTCATCATTGCCGTTTCGGCGCCGACGGCACTTGCCATCCGCACCGCCGGGGACGCCGGCATGACGCTGGTGGCTTTGGTGCGCGGCGATGATTTCGATATTTTCACCCACCCCGAGCGGGTGGCTTCCGGAGTTGCCAAGCATGTCGCATGACGAAGGCCACATCATGAGCACCAGCGAAAAGCTGGTCCGCATGGCCAACCAGATTGCCGCCTTTTTTCACTCCAAGCCGCGCGAGGAAGGCATTGCCGGCGTCGCCGAGCACATCAACAAGTTCTGGGAGCCGAGGATGCGGCGGCAATTGTTCGAAATGCTGGACAATGGTGGCGAAGGCTTCAACGAGCTCGTCGTGGCCTCCTCGGCAAGGATCAAGCGGCCGGCCGCACCTGAAGCAGCGGGCTTAGGCGCCGATGCCGGGGGCGTCGCTTCCGGCGGCAAAGGCCCTGGGGCCGGTGAGTCGAATATCCCCGCTTCGCAGAAGTAGGCCCGGCGCTGCCCCTCATCCGGCCCTTCGGGCCACCTTCTCCCCGTCAACGGGGAGAAGGAAAAGGCGCTACCCGTGCGCAACCATCACATGGCGGACAGCGGTATAATCCTCCAGGGCATAGAGCGACATGTCCTTGCCGTATCCGGACTGCTTCAGCCCGCCATGCGGCATCTCGTTGGTCAGCATGAAGTGGGTGTTGATCCAGGTGCAGCCATATTGCAGCCGGGCGGCCGTCGCCATGGCGCGCGAGATATCCTTGGTCCACACCGAGGACGCAAGGCCATAATCGCTGTCATTGGCCCAGCTCACCGCCTCGTCGACCTCGGCAAAGCGGGTGACGGAGACAACCGGCCCGAACACTTCGCGGCGCACGATCTCGTCCTCCTGCAGCGCGCCGGCGACGACGGTCGGCTGATAGAAGAAGCCGGTGCCCTCGCCCGGCTTGCCGCCGGTGGTGATCTCGATGTGCTTAAGCTCCGAGGCGCGCTCGACGAAGCTCGAGACGCGGTCGCGCTGGCGGCGTGAGATCAACGGTCCGATCTCGTTTTCGGTGTCGTCGGGGCGGTTGTATTTGATGGTCGAGACGGCGGAGGAAAGGTCGGCGACGAGCTTGTCGTAGATCTTCTTGCCGGCATAGATGCGGCAGGCGGCGGTGCAGTCCTGGCCGGCATTGTAATAGCCGAAGGCGCGCAGGCCGTTGACCACCGCGCCGAGATCGGCGTCGTCGAAGACGATGACCGGAGCCTTGCCGCCTAGTTCGAGATGCGTGCGCTTGACCGATTTGGCGGCGGCCTGCAGCACCTTCTTGCCGGTGGCGACATCGCCGGTGATCGAGATCATATTGATTTTCGGGTGGTTGATCAGCGTGTTGCCGACGCTGTCGCCTCTGCCGAGCACGACGTTGACGACGCCCTCGGGCAGTATCTCGGCAAGGATTTTTACCAGCTTCAGCGCTGTCAGCGGCGTCTGCTCGGACGGCTTGAAGACGACCGTGTTGCCGCCGGCAATCGCCGGCGCCAGCTTCCAGGCCATCATCATCAGTGGGTAGTTCCACGGCGCGATCGAGGCGACGACGCCGATGGCGTCGCGGCGGACCATCGAAGTGTGGCCGGGAATGTATTCACCGGCGACCTGGCCGGGCATCGAGCGGACAGCGCCGGCAAAGAAGCGGTAGCAGTCGACGATCGCCGGGATTTCGTCGTTGAGCACGGCATTGATCGGCTTGCCGCAATTGAGCGCCTCGAGGGCGGCGAAATCTTGTGCCGCGGCCTCGATGCGATCGGCGATCTTCAGGAGATAACCTGAGCGCTGCGCGGGCGTGGTGCGCGACCAGGTGACGAAGGCTTTTTCGGCCGCCAGCACCGCCGCCTCGATCTGCGCCTGGCTGGCTTCAGGCAGGTTGAGGATAGTCGCCCCGGTCTTCGGATTGAGGATCGGCTCCTCGGTCTCGGTGCCCTTCTCGAATTTCGAGCCGATCAGCATCTTTGTGTCCATGGCAGTCTCTCCCTTATGGATTCTTGACGTCATTTGACCGAACCGGCGATCTGGTCGCCGTCGCGGGTCAGGTAATAGGCGACGAGGATGGGCAGCAGCGTCACCAGCACGACGACCATGGCCACGACATTGGTGACCGGGCGCTGGCGCGGACGGATCAATTCCTCCAGCATCCAGATCGGCAGCGTCTGCTGCTGGCCGGCGGTGAAGGTGGTGACGATGACCTCGTCGAACGACAGCGCAAAGCCAAGCATGCCGCCGGCAAGCAGCGCGGTGGCGATGTTGGGCAGCACGACATGCCGAAACGTCTGGAAGCCGTCGGCGCCGAGGTCCATCGACGCCTCGATCATCGAGCCGGAGGTGCGGCGAAAGCGGGCGACGGCGTTGTTGTAGACGACGACGACACAGAAGGTGGCGTGGCCGAGCACGATCGTCCAGAACGAGAACGGAATCTCGGCCAGCGAAAAGGCCGAACGCAGCGCGATGCCGGTGATGATGCCGGGCAGCGCGATCGGCAGGATGACCAGCAGCGAGATGGTTTCGCGGCCAAAGAACCGTGTTCGCGAAACGGCGGCCGCGCAGAGCGTGCCAAGCACCAGGGCGAGGAGTGTCGAGATAGCGGCGACACGGACCGACAGCGACAGCGCTTCCCACACGTCCGGGCGGTTCCAGGTGACGGCGAACCATTGCATGGTCAGCCCCGGCGGCGGCCAGGCGAAGCTCTTTTCCTCGGTCGTGAAGGCATAGACGAAGATCAGGAGGATCGGCAGATGCAGGAACAGCAGGCCGCAGGCGGCGGCGACCTTCAGGCCGAGAGGGGCGGTTGGTGAACCATCAGAGCGCATCGAAGGCCCCCATGCGCTTGGCGCCCCAGAGGTAGAAGCCCATGATGACGATCGGCACCACGGTGAAGGCGGCTGCGAGCGGGATGTTGCCGGCGGTGCCCTGCTGCGAATAGACGGCCTGGCCGATGAACAGCCGCGAGGTGCCGATGATCTGCGGGATGATGTAGTCGCCCAGCGTCAGCGAGAAGGTGAAGATCGAGCCGGCGACGATGCCCGGCAGCGCCAGCGGGAACAGCACGTTGCGGAAGGTCTGGCCGGGCGAGGCGCCGAGATCGGACGAGGCCTCGACCAGATTGCCCGGCACGCGCTCGAGCGCCGCCTGCACCGGCAGGATCATGAACGGCAGCCAGACGTAGACGAAGACGATGAAGGTGCCGGTGGACGACACCGACAGCGAGTTGCCGCCGACGACCGGCAGCGACAGCCAGCCGTCGAGCAGCCATAGCAGATGCAGCTTGGCGAGCAGCCAGGTGAGGATGCCTTCCTTGGCGAGAATGAGCTTCCAGGCGTAGATCTTGACCAGATAGCTCGACCACAGCGGCAGCATGATGCCGAGATAGAACAGCGCCTTCCAGCGGCCGCGCGCATAGCGCGCCGCGTAAAAGGCGATGGGAAAGGCGATGATCGCCGAGACGAACGTGACCAGGGCCGCCATCGTCACCGTGCGCAGGATGATGTCGAGATTGGCGGCCTGCAGCAGGTCGCCATAGGTCTTCAGCGTGAACTGCCGGTTGATGAGGCCGGAGAATTCGTCGATCGAGAAAAAACTCTGCAAGAGCAGCGCGAACAGCGAGCCGACATAGACGATGCCAAGCCACAGCACCGGCGGCAGCAGCATCAACAGCAGCAGCAGCTTCGGCTTGCGCCAGAGCAGGTCGGACAGCGCGCCGCGCACGCCGCCGGCGCGAGGCAGGACGGCTGGGGCAGGTTTTGCCTGGGTCGCGGTCAGAGTCATGGTTTCTTCGACCGGCCGCGATCCTTCGCGCCCCCCTCTGTCCTGCCGTGAAGCGCCTTGCCGCGGCTATTAGCGACAGTTGCCGACAGCGCCATCATCCCGGCTCGTCCATCAGATGCAAATGCTCGCGGTTGAAGGTGAGCACGACCGCCTCGCCTTCCCTGGGCAATTTCGCACCGGCCGGCACAATGGCATGCAATCTCAACCCGTCGGCGTCGAGCGCCAGTCTGGTCGTGGCGCCGAGATAATTGGTCGAGACAAGACGGGCGGCAACGCCGTCGCCCTTCGCCGCCCGGCCGATGCGAATGGATTCAGGGCGCAGGCTGCCCCAGCGATGCTGGCCGGAATAGCGCTGGACGAAATCCGGCGGCAGCACATTGGACGAGCCGACGAAATCGGCGACGAAGCGCGTCTTCGGCCGCTGGTAGATGTCCTCCGGCGTGCCGATCTGCATGATCTTGCCGTCGTTGAAGACGGCGACGCGGTCGGCCATCGACAGCGCCTCGCCCTGGTCGTGGGTGACGAAGACGAAGGTGATGCCGAGCGCCTTCTGCAGCGACTTCAGCTCCTCCTGCATGTTTTCGCGCAGCTTGAGGTCGAGCGCGCCAAGCGGCTCGTCGAGCAGAAGCACCTTCGGCTGGTTGACCAGCGCGCGGGCGAGCGCGACGCGCTGGCGCTGTCCGCCGGAAAGCTGGCTCGGGCGGCGGGCGCCGTAGCCGGGAAGCCGGACCAGCGACAATGCTTCCTCGGCGGCCTTCTGCCTCTCCAGCTTGCCGACACCCTTGACCATCAGCCCGTAGGCGACGTTGTCGAGCACGTTCAGATGCGGAAACAGCGCGTAGTCCTGGAAGACGGTGTTGACGTTGCGGCGATAGGGCGGAACGCCTTCGGCGCGTTCGCCAAAGATGGAGATCGAGCCCGATGTCGGCTGCTCAAAGCCGGCGATCAAGCGCAGGCAGGTCGTCTTGCCGGAACCCGAAGGTCCAAGCATGGCGAAGAACTCGCCCGGCACGATGTCGAGATCGACCATGTCGACGGCGCGCACGCTGCCGAAATGGCGCGAGACTTTTTGGAAGGAAACGGCTGATGTCATGGAGCTGTCCTGATCTGCCAGGCTCGTCAATTCAGGCGACAGCGCTGACCCTCATCCGCCTGCCGGCACCTTCTCCCCGTAGGGACGTGGAGAAGGGGCTAGCCGCAACGCTCGCGATCCCTCTCCCCGTTGTTCACGGGGAGGGGGTAAGGGTGAGGGGCAGCGCCACTGGCGAGCAATGCGAAACGAACTCACCGTCCGCCGATGACGCCGATATAGTCCGACACCCAGCGATAGTAAGGCACGCACTGGTCCTGGGTGGCGCATTTCGACACCGGCGTCTTCCAGAACTTGATCTTTTCGAAATTGTCGTAGCCGTTGGTCTTGCAGCCTTCGTCGCCGAGCAATTCGTTGCCCTTGCAGGCAGCCGGCACCACCGGCAGCGAACCGAACCAGGCGGAGACGTCGCCCTGCACTTTCGGTGACAGCGAGTGCTCCATCCACATATAGGCGCAGTTCGGGTGGGCTGCGTCGGCTGCCAGCATGGTCGTGTCGGCCCAGCCGGTGACGCCTTCCTGGGGTATGGTCGAAGCGACCGGCTTCTTGGCAGCAACCAGCGTGTTGACCTGATAGGGCCATGAACCGGAGGCAACGACGCCTTCGTTCTGGAAGTCGTCGACCTGGATGGCGGCGTCATGCCAGTAGCGTCCGACCAGCGTGCGCTGGACGCGCAGCAGATCGAGGGCGGCCTTGTACTGGTCTTCGGTCAGCTCGTAGGGATCCTTGATGCCGAGCTCCGGCTTGTGGAACATCAGATAGTTGGCCGCATCGGCGATGTGGATCGGCCCGTCATAGGCCTGGACGCGGCCCTTGTTCGGCTTGCCGTCGGGCAAGGTCATCTCCTCGAAGACGACGTTCCAGCTCTTCGGCGCTTCCTTGAACACCTCGGTATTGTACATCAGCACGTTCGGCCCCCACTGGTAGGGGGCGCCGTAGTGGACGCCGCCGACCGTGAACCACGGCGCATCCTTCAGCCGGTCGTCGACCGTGTTCCAGCTCGGGATGAGATCGGTGTTGATCGGCTGGACCCGCTTGCCGGCGACAAGGCGCAACGACGCGTCGCCCGAGGCAGTAACAAGGTCGAATCCGCCCTCATTCATCAGCGCGACCATCTCGTCGGAGGTGTTGGCGGTCTTGATATTGACCTTGCAGCCTGTGTTCTTCTCGAAAGACGTGACCCAATCATAGTTCTTGTCGGTTTCGCCGCGTTCGATGTAGCCGGGCCAGGCAACAATGTTGACCTGGCCTTCGCCCTTGCCAAGTTCCTTAACCTGGGCGATCGCCTGGCCGGAGAAGGCCAGCGCGACCGTCAATGCAGTGCATGACTTCAGGAATGAATTCATCGTCGATCTCCCATTTGAGGGGCCGCACTCTCGCATCGGCCCGAAAATCGGATTGATTTTCGGAAGCACGATGCGAAAACTAAAAGTGTTAGAGCGTACTTTGTGCGTCCAATTGGACGCACGTCGCTCTAACGGCGGCTTTGCTCCCTGATCATGAAGGTGCTGTGAAATTTCCGGTTTCGCAAATTCATTTGTCAGAAAGGCGATATCGGTTTTTCCGATAGATCAGCGGCCGTTCTTGTCCGGCCGCTGACGAACCATGCGCTGCGACTGGGCAAGCCCGATGAAGTCGCGCGCGGCCTGTGGCAGGCCGGAGCCGCGCCGCCAGACCGTGCCGACTTGGACAACGGGCAACGAGCCCGAAATATCGCGCGATTCGATGCGGTCGCCTTCAAGCGACCATGGCCGGTAGACGAGGTCGGGCAGCAGCGCCACGCCGGCGCCGGTGGCGACGAGGCTGCGCACCGCTTCGACCGAGCGGGTGCGGAAGGCGACATGCGGCTTGGCGGCGATCGCCGCCAGCAATTTTCCGGTATTCTCTTCGATCTCGTCGACGGTCAGCATGATCAGCGGCTCCGACGCGATATCGCTGATGCCGATGATGTCGGCGCTGGACAGCGGATGGCCAAGCGGCAGCCATAGCCGGTAGGGCGAGACTTCGAGAATTTCCGATTGCAGGGCGGTGCGGTCGCGCAGGTTCGATGTGACCATGACGGCGATGTCGAGCTTGCCGCCGACCAGCAGATGTTCGAGGTAGTCGCCATTGTCCTCGATGGCCGAGATCTCGACGCCCGGATAGGCGCGACGATAGCGGGCGAGAAGGTCGGACAGGACATAGCCGGCGACCAGCGAGGTGACGCCGAGTTGCAGCCGGCCGCCAGCCGCCGCTTGCTCGCCGGAGAAGGCGCGGCGCGCATCGGAAACATCGGCAAGGATCTTTGTCGCGTGGCGCAGGAACTGGTGGCCCTTGTGGGTGATGTTTAGGCCGCGCGGATGGCGCTCGAACAGTTCGACGCCGAGATCGCCTTCGAGCTCCTTGATCGCCTCGGTGACCGACGATTGCGAGATGGACAGGTTTTGGGCGGCGCCAGACACGGTGCCTTGCTCGGCGACGGCGATGAAGAACTGCAATTGGCGGATGGTGAAGGCCATGGCCGGACTAAACACCGGGACGGCAAGGAAGAAAAGCCGCCGATCCCAGGCTCACCGCATTACTGCTCTGGCCAGGTCAGGTCCCGCTTTCGCTGCCGGCAATACTGAGCCGTGCGCCAGCCTGGGCAAGGGCTGCGGCGATGGCGTGCGGCGGCGGCCGATCGGTGACGAGCTCGGAAAAACCGTCGAGGCCGCAGACTTGAACCAGGCCCTGGCGGCCGAACTTGGTGTGGTCGGTGATGACAAGCGAGCGCTGGCCGCGCGACAGCACCATGCGGGCGAATTCCGCCTCGTCCAGATCATAGTCCATCACGCCGGTGACGGCATCGACCGCGCCGGTGGAGATCACAGCGTGGCTGACGGAAAAGCGGCTGACGAATGCAATGGCCGAGACGCCGAAGGCAGCGCCCGAATCGCTGCGCAGTTCCCCGCCGGCCATGTAGACCTTGTTGCCGTTGACGGTGGCCAGCGTGCGGGCGATGTCGGAGGAGTTGGTGACCACCGTCAACCGCCGGTGACCGAGCAGTTCGCGGGCCAGGAAAGAGGTCGTGGTGCCGGTGTCGAGCATGATCGCTTCGCCGTCGCGGATGGTGGCGGCAACCATGCGGGCGATGGCGCGCTTGGCATCGGCATTCTCGCGCATACGCCGCTCGAACGGCGCCTCGCCGGCCATCGACGGCAGGCCGACGGCGCCATGCATCTTCAGGATCGAACCGTCACTGGTCAGCGGCTTGACGTCGCGGCGCACGGTCTCCAGCGAGACGCCCAGCCGGTCGGCCAGGCTGGCGATGGTGACGGTGCCTTCCTCATGGAGGAGACGCAGGATCTCGCCATGCCGCTTCGAGGGCATCGGTCTCACCCAATCGATTTGTTGCGCTACTGACCGCTTCTAAGGCAAATCGGCCACAGTTTACAAGAAATCCTTGTGATTTCGGGCAAAAAGCCACAAGTTGTCGTTGACAAGCCGGATCACATGGCGCGACACTGGCTTGTGACAGGCTTCGGAACTGCCACGGGAGAACGATGGCAGAGCCGCACCAAAATTCGCCTGCCCGAACGTCCGGGAAATCGTCTGACGTAAGGGAAAAGGACTTTTTTGAATCCGCGGGGGCGGATGCCGGAGTCAAAGAACCCGGCACTGGGGCTCGTCGGTGCGGTGCGGGATACCGATCCCGGGATCCCGCACCGACGAGGACTTCGCATTGCTCCCTCCTGCCGGCCGCCCTCTTTGCGTCGCCCGCGACGCCTTGAACCCCGCGCAACGAGGGATTCACCCGTGACCGCCGAGGACCGCATCCGCGCCCTGCCCTGCTGGACCGGCAGCATCGAGATCGCGCCGCTGCCAGGCGGCCTGAGCAACGCCAACTATCTGGTCAAGGACGCCGCCGGCCGGCATGTCGTGCGCTTTGGCCAGGACTTTCCATTCCATCATGTCTTTCGCGAGCGCGAGGTGATGACCGCGCGCGCGGCGCACGCCGCCGGCTTCGCGCCTGCGGTCCGCCATTCCGAGCCCGGCATCCTGGTAACGGAATTTCTCGGCGCCAAGACTTTTGTCGCCGAGGACGTCCGCGCCAATATCGACCGCGTCGCCGCCCTGATGCGCGGCTTCCATCGCGAGATGCCCAATCATGTCTCCGGCGCCGGCTTCATGTTCTGGGTATTCCATGTCATCCGCGACTATGCGCGCACGCTGGAGGAAGCCGACAGCCGCATGCGAAGCGAGTTGCCGCGGCTGCTGACGCTTGCAGACGAGCTCGAACGGGCGCAGAAATTGCTGCCGATCGTCTTCGGTCATAATGACCTTCTGCCGGCTAATATTCTCGATGACGGCCACAGGCTGTGGCTGATCGATTTCGAATATGCCGGCTTCAACACGGCGATGTTCGACCTCGCCGGCGTCGCCTCGAACGCCACCATGAACGACGAGGAGTCCTTCGCCTTCCTGACCGCCTATTTCATGAAGGAGCCGGACGAGGCGATCCGCCGCTCGCATGCGGCCATGCAATGCGCATCGCTGCTGCGCGAGGCGATGTGGAGCATGGTTTCCGAACTTTATCTCGACGCGCCCGGCATCGACTACGTTGCCTATACCGACGAAAACCTGACGCGGCTCGATGCCGCGCTGGAAAACTACAGAACAAAGTACGGACAGATATCATGACCTTGCCCGCCCACGCCGAGATCGTCGTCATCGGCGGCGGCATAATCGGCTGTTCGACGGCTTATCATCTGGCGCGTGACCACAAGGCCGATGTCGTGCTCCTGGAACAGGGCAAACTGACTTCGGGCTCGACATGGCATGCCGCGGGGCTGGTCGGTCAATTGCGGTCTTCGGCCTCGATCACCCGCGTGCTCAAATATTCGGTCGATCTCTACAAGGGGCTGGAAGCCGAAACCGGGCTGGCCACCGGCTGGAAGATGACCGGATGCCTCAGGCTCGCCACCAATGCCGACCGCTGGATCGAGTACAAGAGGCTGGCGACGACGGCGAAGAGCTTCGGCATGGACATGCAGTTGCTGTCACCGGCCGAGGTTAAGGCGATGTGGCCGCTGCTGGCAACCGGCGATCTCGTCGGCGCCAACTGGCTGCCGACCGACGGCCAGGCAAACCCTTCCGACATCACGCAGTCGCTGGCCAAAGGCGCGCGCATGCATGGCGCCAGGCTGTTCGAGGATGTCCGCGTCACCGGCTTCGACATGCAGGATGGCCGCATCACAACGGTAAAGACCAACAGGGGCGATATCGCCTGCGACAAGGTGGTGAACTGTGCCGGGCAATGGGCGCGGCAGGTGGGAGCGCTAGCCGGCATCAACGTGCCGCTGCAGCCGGTGAAGCACCAGTACATCGTCACCGAAAGAATAGACGGGGTGGCGACCGATGCGCCGACGATCCGCGACCCCGACCGCCGCATTTATTTCAAGGAGGAGGTCGGCGGGCTGGTGATGGGCGGCTATGAGCCGAACCCGCAAGCCTGGACGACCGATCTTCCTGGCGGCGATGTCCCTGACGACTGGCAGTTCCGGCTGTTCGACGACGATTACGATCATTTCGAGCAGCATATGAACCAGGCGATCACGCGGGTTCCGGCGCTCGAAACCGTCGGCGTCAAGCAGATGATCAACGGGCCGGAGAGCTTCACGCCGGACGGCAATTTCATTCTTGGCGTGGCACCCGAATGCGCCAACATGTTCGTCGGCGCCGGCTTCAACGCCTTCGGCATCGCGGCAGGCGGCGGCGCCGGCTGGGTGCTGGCGCAGTGGGTCGTCGACGGCGAGGCGCCACTCGACCTGTGGGTGGTCGATATCAGGCGCTTTTCCGACCTGCACCGCGACCGGCAATGGGTCCGCGACCGCACGCTGGAAGCCTATGGCAAGCACTATACGATCGGCTTCCCGCATGAAGAGTATGCCACGGGCCGGCCACGGATCGTGTCGCCACTCTATGAACGGCTGCAAAAGCACCGCGCCGTGTTCGGCTCCAAGCTCGGTTGGGAGCGGCCGAACTGGTTTGCGCCCGAAGGCGTCGAGCCGAAGGACATCTATTCGATGGGCCGGCAGAACTGGTTTTCGCCAGTCGGCGACGAGCACCGGCACGTGCGCGAACACGTCGGCATCTTCGACCAATCGTCCTTCGCCAAATACGAAATGACCGGTGCGGATGCGCTGAAGGCGCTCGACTGGATCTGCGCCAACGACGTCGCCAAGCCGGTCGGCCGGCTGACCTACACGCAGCTTCTCAACACGCGCGGCGGCATCGAGGCCGACCTGACCGTGGCGCGGCTCGGCGAAGACCGATTCTACGTCGTCACCGGCACCGGCTTTAGGACGCATGACTTCTCGTGGATCGGCGACCATGTCGGCAACGAGCTCGACGTGACGCTCACCGATGTCACCGAGGATTTCGGCACGCTGTCGCTGATGGGGCCGCGGGCCCGCGACGTGCTGGCTGCGGTGACCGATGCGGACGTGTCGAACACCGCTTTCCCGTTCGGACACGTGCGGGAAATCTCCATCGCCGGCACCACAGTTAGGGCGCTGCGCGTCACCTATGTCGGCGAGCTCGGCTGGGAGCTTCATGTGCCGATCGCGGCGACGGGCGAAATCTTCGACGCGCTGATGGCGGCGGGCGAGGAGCACAGCATCCGCCCGGTCGGCTACAGGGCGCTGGAATCGCTGCGGCTGGAAAAAGGCTACCGCGCCTGGGGCTCCGACATCACGCCCAACGACACGCCGCAGGAGGCCGGCCTTGGCTGGGCGGTGAAGCTTCGCAAGAACACAGATTTTCTCGGGCGGCGGGCGCTGGAAGAGATCGGCGGCGCGGTTCTGAAAAAACGCTTTGCCGGCTTCACCGTCGACGATTGCGAGATCGTGCTGCTCGGGCGCGAAACGATCCTGCGCAACAGCGAGCCGGTCGGCTACCTGACCAGCGGCGGCTATGGCTACACGGTCGGAAAGAACATCGGCTACGGCTATGTGCGCAACGCCGACGGCGTCAGCGACGATTTCCTCACCTGCGGCGACTACGAGCTGGTGGTGGCTATGCAGCGGACGCCGGCAAAAATCCATCTCGAGCCGCTTTACGACCCGGCCGGAGGAAGGATCAGAGCCTAAAGCGCGTCGCGTCTGAACGGATTCATGCGAGGCGCTTTAAGTTCTTGTTTCTATGCATGTCGTTATCGCAAAACCGCTGCTCACTTTTACGCGACATGCATAGGAGCGGGGATGGTCAGTTCACGCGCAGAACGAGACCGCGGCTGGGCACGGTGTCGGCCTCGCCCGGCATGGAGACATAGGGCGATGTCTCCTCGGCGCGCGTGACGACGCCCTTCGCCTCGAGGTCGGCTATCCCTGCGGAAAAGCCGGCGTCCCACAGGGTGTTCTTGACCGTCAGCACGATTATCCCGCCCGGCCGGCAGATGCGGATCAGTTCGTCCAGCCCCTCAGCGCCGACATGGCCCGAGGTGAAGACGCCGGCCGATATGATGCCGGCATAGGCATCATCCGCGAAGGGCAGCGGGCCGCCGAGCGCAAAGCAGTGAAGCGCCGAATAGACGCCCTTGCGCGCTGCCTGGGCCAGCATGCCTTCGGAAATGTCGAGCGCCTCGACCTGCGGATAGCCCGCGATCTTCAGCCACTCGCCGATGAGCCCGGTGCCGGCACCGGCATCGAGGAGCGGTGCCGCGCCGCGCGGCAGGTGGCGGGCAAGCAGGGCAAGGCAGATGGTCGGATGGCGATAACCGGCCGCCGACATGTCGGCGTCGTAGGTGTCGGACCAGCGGTCGTAGAGCGCCGCCACCTCCTCTGGCCGCTTCGCTGCATAGGCCGCGGCGAGCGCGCCTTTGTTTTTCCTGTCCGCCATTACAGTCTCGTCCGCAAATCACAGCGCCGCAGCGTTCTTAGCGCGTCCTACGGGGAACGCACGGCGCTGGAGTGAACCGCATGCAAGCGATGATAGCCAAACGGCGAAATTTGTGGAACCGTCGTCACCACAAATAGACGCGAAAAGAGGGCAGAAGCGATGGTGGACGAGGAAGCACGCGCGGCGCTTGCAGCCATTCCGGCGCTGGCCGGCTACGAGGGACCGCTGGAGCGGCTGGGTGGCCTCACCAACCTCGTCTTCAGGGCTGGAGATGCCTGCCTGCGGATTCCCGGCAAGGGCACGCAGGAGTATATCAACCGCGCCAACGAGGCGGTGGCGGCGCGGGAGGCAGCGATGGCCGGCGTCAGCCCCGAGCTGCTGCATGTCGACGGCGAGACAGGCGTGATGGTGACGCGCTTCATCGCGGGCGCCGAGACGATGTCGCCGGATAAATTCAAGACCCGGCCGGGCAGTCCGGCGCGTGCCGGCAAAGCCTTCCGCAGATTACATACATCCGGCGCGGTGTTTCCCTTCCGCTTCGAGCTGTTTGCGATGATCGACGACTACCTGAAGGTGCTGTCGACCAAGGACGTCGCCCTGCCTGCCGGTTACCACGACGTCGTTATCGAGGCGGAAACGGTGCGCTCGGCGCTTGCCGCGCATCCCCTGCCTCTCGTCGCCTGCCACTGCGATCCGCTGTGCGAAAATTTTCTCGATACGGGCGACAGGATGTGGATCGTCGACTGGGAATATTCCGGCATGAACGACCCGCTTTGGGATCTCGGCGACCTCAGCGTCGAAGGCCAGTTTGATACGGCGCAGGAGGACGAGATGATGGGCGCCTATTTCGGTGGCGAGCCGACGCCGGCGGCGCGCGGCCGCATCGTCATCTACAAGGCGATGTGCGATCTCTTGTGGACGCTGTGGGGACTGATCCAGCTTGCCAACAGCAATCCGGCCGACGATTTCCGCGCCTATGCCGACGGTCGCTTTTCACGCTGCAGGGCGCTGATGGAGACGGCCGACTTCTCAACGCATCTGGCGGCGGTGCGCGCCGGTTAAGTGCCAAAACTCTGAACCTTGAGGCACCAGAAATCTGGACCCTAGTTGACACCTTTCGGCACGTTTTCGGGCGGCACCGTGTCGACCACTTTCTGGCGATGGAAGATGAACAGGCCGGCCAGCACGATGATGCCCGAGCCGATCAGGATGCGCGGGCCGGGCATGTCGCCGAAGAAGGCCAGCCCGAAGATGACGGCCCATAGCAGCAGGCTGTAATGCAGCGGCGCCAGCGTCGACGCCGGCGCCAGCTTCAGCGCCCTGGTGATCATAAGATGCGCGCCGCAGGAGACGATGCCAAGAAGCAGCATGGCGCCGAAATCGAGCGAGGACGGCGTCTGCCAGTTGCCGATGGTGAGAAACCCGCCGACCACCAACGTGCCGATGGTTTGCCAGGTAACGAGCGAGGTGTCGCTGGTGCCGCGCAACCGCCGGTTGAGAATGATGGCGAAGGCGAATGAAATGCTTCCGGCCAGCGCGAAGGTCGACGACAGCGAAAACGCGGCCGAGGACGGTTCGAGCATGATCAGCACACCGCAGAACCCGACCAGAATCGCCATCCAGCGGCGCCAGCCGACCTTTTCACCAAGCAACAGGTGGGACAGCGCCGCCACGTAGATCGGCCCTGCCATGTAGAAGCTCATGACGTCGGCGAGCGGCAGATAGACGACGGCGGCGTAGAACAGCGCCGTGTCAAGCGTCGCCATGACGACGCGCACGACCTGCAGTTCCAGGCGCTCCATGCGGAACAGCCTGGCCGCGCCTTGACGCGCGATCATCGGACCGAGCACGAAAAAGGCGCCGATGGAACGGATCAGCACGACCTGACCGACGGAAAAGCTGGCGACCAGCCATTTACCCATCGCATCGTTCAACGCAAACAGGAAATCGCCGGCCAGCATCAGCAGAATGCCAGCCAAAAGCACGTTCCTGATCGTCGAATTCTGGGCTGTTGGCTCTGCCATGCCGATGTCGCTTCCTCCTGCATGAAAGCCCGGTGAGCAGCGTCGTAGACGCAAGCAGCCGCTTTGACGAGCGGAAATCGGGAAGCCGGCCAGACCAGGGACCGGAAAACGGCTGGGCCTGTACGGACGATCGCAACGGCCTACTTTGGCCGTGGCCGAATGATAACCGGACGATAGATCACCGGCCGATCCCAGGGATCGAAGACCGACGCACTTCTGAGTTCGGCGCGGCGCGCCAGATCGATGCGCTGCAGACATTCGGCGAAGGCATCATTCTTCCTGACGAAACCGTAGGAACGGCATTTCGCCTCGTCAGCGGCACGACGGTCTTCGGCCGTCATGCAGCCTGCACAGGTCGCCGCCAACACGACCACCATCGCCGCCTTGTGCCACATGACATCCTCCTCGGCATAAAACTGGAGGTTGATTGTAGACTTGCGGTCAGGACCTATCAATCTGATCGATGGAGTTTTGAGACCGGCGATGCCTGCGGTTCACTGTTGCCGGCCGTCCGGCGATCGAGAGCCGTGTTTCCTGCCTGGCCCGCTCGGCCACCACCTTGCCCCTGGCGATGACACAGAGTCGCTCGGGACGCAGGCGCAAGGCCTCGACCGGATCGCCGGCATCGAGGACGACGAGGCTGGCGCGCTTGCCGACCGACAGGCCGAAATGGTCGAGGCCCATGATGGCGGCGTTGACGTTGGTGACCATGTCGAAGCAGCGCGCCATGTCGGCCGGGCTCGACATCTGGGCGACGTGAAGGCCCATGAAGGCGACGTCGAGCATGTCGGCGGTGCCCAGCGAATACCAGGGGTCGAGCACGCAATCCTGACCCCAGCCGACGCGGATACCGTGGGCAAGCATTTCCTTGACCCGCGTCAGGCCGCGGCGTTTGGGGAATGTGTCGTGGCGGCCCTGCAGCATGATGTTGATCAGCGGATTGGGGATCGCCGAGACGCCTGCCTCTGATATCAGCGGCAACAGCTTCGAGACATAGTAATTGTCCATCGAGTGCATCGACGTAAGATGCGAGCCGGCGACCCTGCCCTGCAGGCCGAGGCGTTGCGTCTCATAGGCCAGTTGTTCGATATGGCGCGACAGCGGATCATCGGTCTCGTCGCAATGCAGGTCGACCATGAGGCCGCGTTCTGCCGCGATTTCGCACAGTTCCGTCACCGAACGCGTGCCGTCGGCCACGGTGCGCTCGAAATGCGGAATACCGCCGACGATGTCGACACCCATGTCGAGCGCGCGGATGGTGTTATCGCGCGCCGTCGGCGAGCGATAAAACCCATCCTGCGGGAAGGCGACCAGTTGCAGGTCGATATAGGGCGCGACGGTCTTCTTCACATCGAGCAGGGCTTCGACCGCCAGCAGCCTGGTATCGCAGACATCGACATGGCTGCGGATGGCGAGCAGGCCCATGGACACCGCCCAGTCGCAATAGGCGAGCGCGCGGTCGCGCACCGCTTCGTGCGTCAACAGCGGCTTCAGTTCGCCCCACAGCGAGATGCCTTCGAGCAGCGTGCCCGACACGTTGATGCGCGGGATGCCTAGCGAGAGCGTGGCGTCCATGTGAAAATGCGGATCGACGAAGGGCGGCGAGATCAGATTGCCATGGGCATCAATCGCCGTGCCCGCGCCAGCGTTCAGCTCCGGCTCGATGGCCGCGATCGTCTCGCCGATGATGCCGATATCGGCGATCCTGCCGTCGGGCAGCGTGCCGCCGCGGACGATAAGGTCGAAATCCATCTACCGTCATCCCTTTGAAGAAGCGAACCTATTCCGGCACATACCTTACCGCACCCTTTGCAGCACTGGTCGCCATCGAGGCGTAGGCGCGCAAGGCCATCGTCACCTTGCGCTTGCGCTTTTCCTCGGGCTTCCAGGCGGCGGCTCCCTTGGCCTCCATCGCGGCGCGGCGGGCGGCCAGTTCGGCATCGTCGACGGCAAGCCGGATGGTGCGGTTCGGGATATCGATCTCGATCGTATCGCCCTCATGCACCAGCCCGATCAGCCCGCCTTCCGCCGCCTCGGGAGAAGCATGGCCTATCGACAGGCCGGAGGTGCCGCCGGAGAAGCGGCCATCGGTGACCAGCGCGCAGGCCTTGCCGAGGCCCTTCGACTTCAAATAGCTGGTCGGATAGAGCATTTCCTGCATGCCGGGGCCGCCGCGCGGCCCTTCGTAGCGGATGACGACGACATCGCCGGCCTTGATCTCGTTGGACAGGATCGCCTTGACGCTGGCGTCCTGGCTTTCGAACACCCTGGCCGGGCCGGTGAATTTCAGGATCGATTCATCGACGCCCGCGGTCTTCACGATACAGCCGTCGAGCGCCAGGTTGCCTTTCAGCACGGCAAGGCCACCATCCTTGGAAAAAGGATATTGGGCTGAGCGGATGACACCCTTCTCCCGATCGAGATCGAGTTCGTCCCAGCGGCGATCCTGGCTGAAGGCGACCTGCGTCGGCACGCCGCCAGGGGCCGCCAGAAAGAAGTCGCGGACATTTTGGCTTGACGTGCGCGAGATATCCCAATGGTCGAGCGCTTCGCCGAGGCTTGCGGTGTGCACGGTCGGCAGGTCGCGGTTGATCAGTCCGGCGCTATCGAGCTGGCCGAGGATCGCCATGATGCCGCCGGCGCGGTGGACGTCTTCCATGTGCACATCCGCCTTGGCGGGGGCAACCTTGCATAGCACCGGCACCTTGCGTGACAGCGCGTCAATGTCGTCCTGACCGAAATCGATCTCGCCCTCATGCGCGGCAGCCAGGATGTGCAGCACGGTGTTGGTCGAGCCGCCCATGGCGATGTCGAGCGTCATGGCGTTCTCGAAGGCACCCTTCGAAGCGATGCTGCGCGGCAGCGCGGTGTCGTCGTCCTGCTCGTAGTAGCGCTGGGCGAGATCGACGATCAGGTGGCCGGCCTCGACGAACAGCCGCCTGCGGTCGACGTGCGTCGCCAGCGTCGAACCGTTGCCGGGCAGCGAAAGGCCGAGCGCCTCGGTCAGGCAATTCATCGAATTGGCGGTGAACATGCCCGAGCAGGAGCCGCAGGTCGGGCAGGCAGAGCGCTCGATGGTCTTGACGTCCTCGTCGGAGATCTTGTCGTCGGCAGCCGCGACCATGGCGTCCACCAGATCGAGCGCCTGCGTCTTGCCGGCAAGCACCACCTTGCCGGCTTCCATCGGGCCGCCGGAGACGAAGACGGTCGGGATATTGAGACGCAGCGACGCCATCAGCATGCCCGGCGTGATCTTGTCGCAATTCGAGATGCAGACCATGGCGTCGGCGCAGTGGGCGTTGACCATGTATTCGACCGAGTCGGCGATCAGCTCGCGCGAAGGCAGCGAATAGAGCATGCCGTCATGACCCATGGCGATGCCGTCGTCGACAGCGATGGTGTTGAACTCTTTCGCAACGCCGCCGGCCTTCTCGATCTCGCGGGCGACCAGCTGGCCGAGATCCTTGAGATGGACGTGGCCCGGAACGAACTGGGTGAAGGAATTGACGACAGCGATGATGGGCTTGCCGAAATCGGAATCCTTCATGCCGGTGGCGCGCCACAGGCCGCGGGCGCCGGCCATGTTACGGCCATGGGTGGTGGTGCGGGAACGGTAGGCGGGCATTAAACTGTCCTTGCTGTCTGCGTGGCGTCCGAACAGGCGCGGAAAACCGGAATTGAGCGGCGTTATATACGCCACCGTCTGGTCTGGCCACGGTTTTGCGATGCGCCGGGATCTTGAGCCAAAGACGGCAAGCCGGTCCAGGCAGTAAAAAAGTCAGAGGTGCTGTCGGATCGTGTTTTGTTTGAGCGTCCTTGGGCAGACGGCGGCGACCGGCATCAATCGCCAGCCGGCCGTTGGACGCGTGAAAACAAGCCAAAACAGCCCGAGGAGCAAGAAAATGCAAAAGATCACCCCCTGCCTGTGGTTCGACGACCAGGCCGAGGAGGCCATGAACCATTACATCTCCATCTTCAAGAACTCGAAGGTGCTGAGTGTGATGCGCTGGCCCAAGGGCAGCGGCGATAATGAGGGCAAGGTGCTGGTGACCTATTTCGAGCTCGACGGCGTGCAGTTCCAGGCGCTCAACGGCGGGCCGCAATTCAAGTTCACCGAGGCAGTCTCGCTGTCCATCGACTGCAAGACGCAGGAGGAGGTCGACTATTTCTGGGACAGGCTCATCGAGGGCGGTGGCGAGCCCAGCCAGTGCAGCTGGCTGAAGGACAAATTCGGCGTCTCCTGGCAGGTCGTGCCGGAGCAATTGCCGAGGCTGCTGCAGGACCCCGACACCGAAAAGGCCGGCCGCGTCATGCAGGCGATGATGCAAATGTCCAAGATCGACATCGCCAAGATCGAGGAGGCAGCCAGGGGGTGAGGAGCCGACCGATCTTCCCTTCTCCCCTTGTGGGAGAAGGTGGATCGGCGCGCAGCGCCGAGACGGTTGAGGGGTGTTGGACAGAACGAGGCGTCGGCGTTCCCTGGAACACCCCTCATCCGTCGCCTTCGGCGACACCTTCTCCCACAAGGGGAGAAGGGAAAACCAACAGGTCAAGCCGCCTTGTCGCGGACCTGGTAGTCCTTGACCGCCGCAAAACGGATCGCCTTCCAGCGCTCGGCCTCGTAGTTGAGCGAAAAGGCGTGCTGGGCAAGGAACACCGGATCGTGGTCGAGGTCGCGGGCAATGTCGCCGCGATGCGCCTCGATGAAGCGATGAACCTCGGCCTTGTCGTCGGCCGATATCCAGCGGCAGACGGAAAAGCGCGACATCTCGAAATCGACCGGCAGCGTGTATTCGATATTCAGCCGCTCCTTCAGCACGTCAAGCTGCAGCGCACCGACGACGCCGACGATTGCCGGCGAGCCGTCTTCTGGCGAGAACAGTTGCACGACGCCTTCCTCGGCCATCTGGTGCAGCGCCTCCTTCAGCTTCTTGGCCTTCATCGCGTCGCCGAGCCGGACGCGGCGCAGGATTTCCGGCGCGAAATTCGGCACGCCGCGGAACAGGATCTCCTCGCCCTCGGTCAGCGTATCGCCGATGCGCAGCGTGCCGTGGTTGGGGATGCCGACGACGTCGCCGGCAAAGGCCTCGTCGGCGGTGACGCGGGTGCGGGCGAAGAAAAATTGCGGCGCCGACAGGCTCATCGGTTTTCCCGTGCGCACCAGCTTGGCTTTCATGCCGCGCTCGAGCTTGCCCGAGCAGACGCGGACGAAGGCGATGCGGTCGCGGTGGTTGGGATCCATGTTGGCCTGGATCTTGAAGACGAAGGAGGTCATCCTATCCTCGGTCGCCTCGACTTTGCGGGTATCGGCTTCCTGCGCGCGTGGCGGCGGCCCGTAGGCACCAAGCGCCTCGATCAGGTCGCGGACGCCGTAATTGCGCAGCGCCGAACCGAAATAAACCGGCGTCAGATGGCCCTCGCGAAACGCACCGATGTCGAGCGGGCGGCAGGCTTCGCGCGCCAGCTCCAGCTCCTCGATGAAAGCCTCGCGCTCGTTCTCCGGCAACAGGCCGGCGACGCGGTTGGAGTCGGGACCATTGACCGGCGTGCGTTCTTTCTCGGCGTCGCCCTTGCGCACCGCGTTCAGCGCCAGATGATAGGTGCCGGAAAAGGTTTTGCCGCGGCCGATCGGCCAGGTGATCGGTGCGGTGTCCAGCGCCAGCTTCTGCTCGATCTCATCGAGTATCTCGAACGGGTCGCGGCTTTCGCGGTCCATCTTGTTGACGAAGGTGATGATCGGGATGTCGCGAAGCCGGCAGACCTCGAACAGTTTTAGCGTGCGCGGCTCTATACCCTTGGCGGCGTCGATGACCATGACCGCCGCATCGACCGCCGACAGCGTGCGATAGGTATCGTCGGCGAAATCCTCGTGACCGGGCGTATCGAGCAGGTTGAAGACATTGTCCTCATACTCGAAGGTCATCACCGAGGTGACGACCGAAATGCCGCGCTCGCGCTCGATCTTCATCCAGTCCGACCGGGTCTGGATGCGATCCTTCTTGGCCTTGACCTCGCCGGCAAGCTGGATGGCACCGCCGAACAAAAGCAGCTTTTCGGTCAGCGTCGTCTTGCCGGCGTCCGGATGCGCGATGATCGCGAAAGTGCGGCGGCGCGCCACCGCGTTCGTGATGTCTTCAGCCAATTTGTGGAATCCCATGTGGTGCGCGGGCTTCTAGCAGCGCTTTTGCAGCCTGTCGAACAATTTTGGGCGGTTGCCCGGCCTTGAGATAGGTCCGCCGCAATGGCATCAACAGAGGCGGTTCGATAAAGGTCCATCCATGAGCGCAGCCAAGCACGTCATTGTCGTCGGCGCCGGCATCATCGGTGCGTCCATCGCCTGGCATCTGGCGAAGGCTGGCGCGAACGTGACGATCGTTGCCGACAGCGGTGCGGGCGGCGTCGCCACGCCGAATTCCTTTGCCTGGATCAATGCCAGTTGGGGCAATCCAGAGCCGTATTTCCGGCTGCGTACCCGTTCGATGGCCGAATGGACGCGGCTTGCCCATGACGTGCCCGGCATTCCACTCGCCTGGTGCGGCGGCCTGTGCTGGGACCTGCCGCCGGCCGAGCTTGGGGCCTATGCCGCCGAGCATTCCGCCTGGGGCTACGGGATCGAGCGCGTCGACCGCGTGGGAGCCGCACGTATAGAGCCCAATTTGACCGAGCTTTCCGACTTCGCCCTTCACGTCGCTGAGGAGGGCGTGGCCGAACCGGTCGCGGCCACGCAGACGCTGCTGGCCGACGCCGAGCGACTTGGCGCGCGGGTGATTACCGGCACGACAGTCACCGCGCTGATACAGACCAAAGGCAGGATTAGCGGCGTCGATACGTCAGGCGGACGGATTGTCGCCGACGAGTTGGTGATCGCGGCCGGCGCCGGCTCTGCGGCAATTGCGGCAACGGCCGGGCTAAAACTGCCGATTGAGACGCCGCCCGGCCTGATCGTCCATTCACGCCCGTACGAAAAGCTGCTCAACGGCCTGGTGATCGGCGACCGGCTGCACATGCGCCAGACTGCCGAGGGCCGCATCATCGCCGGCTCGGATTTCGGCGGCGCCGATCCGGGCATGGATGCCGAAGCCACAGCCCGCGACCTGTTTGCGGCGATGAAGAGCATGCTGCGCGGCGCCGACCGGCTGGAACTGGATTTTCACACCGTCGGCTATCGGCCGACGCCGATCGACGGCTTTCCGATCATCGGACGGGCTCAAAGCGTGAGCAGCCTCTATGTCGCGGTCATGCATTCCGGCATCACGCTGGCGCCTGCCGTCGGCCTGTTCGCCGGCCGGGAAATACTGGACGACGCGCGCGATCCGCTACTTGAGCCCTATAGGCTAACGCGGTTTGCTCAATAGCCGGGCGGACGGCGAAAACCGCCGCTCAGCGGCGCTATTGCCCTGGCGATGCCAAGCAGCCGCGATTCTGACCAGCGACGGCCGACCAGCTGCAGGCCGATGGGCAGGCCGTCGCGGTCCTGCTCGCAGGGCATCGACAGTGCCGGGTGGCCGCTGTAGTTGAACACCGCGCCATAGGCTGGCAGCAGCCAGTAGCTCTGCTCCCTGTCATCGACCTTGATTGGTGTTCCCGGCTCGCAATGCGGAAAGGCCGTGGTCATGGCGACGGGACAAAGCAAGACATCGCAACCTTCGAAAAACCGGTCCCAGGCAAGGATTGACTGGTCGCGGTGGGCGAGCGCTTCGAACCAGCGCGAGACCGGTGTCGGTTCTTCTGGCGGCTTCGGCTGCGCAGCCTCCAGCATCATGCTGATCAGCGCGCCGCCTTGCGTCAGATCGTCATGCAGGCCGAGCGTCGGCAGTCTTGCTTCCTCGACGACTGCCCCCGCAGACTTGAGTTGCTCGGCCAGACTTTCGACCGCGGCCCTGATCTCGCCGGCTACCGGAAAACCCGGAAAGGCCGGCGCGAAAGCGATGCGCAGGGTCTTGAGATTGACCTCAGGCATGTCCTCGACCAGCACCGGGGCAAGGTCGGTGTCGCTGCCATCCGGTCCTGCAATGATCCTCAGGATCAGCGCCAGATCTTCGACGTTGCGGGCCAGCGGACCGATGCAGGACATCAGCCGTACGCCGCGCGGCACGCCACCGGGATCGGGAAAGGCGCCGGCCAAGGAGACGCGATGCTCGGTCGGCTTGAGGCCGTAGACGCCGCAGAAGGCTGCCGGCAGGCGGATCGAATCCTGCATGTCGGTGCCGAGTTCGAATGGCGTCATGCCCGCGCAAAGTGCTGCCGCCGCTCCCCCGCTGGAACCGCCGGCGGTGCGCGATAGATCCCACGGATTACTGGTGCGGCCGAACAGCGGGTTGTTCGACTGCCAGTCGCCCAGCATCGTTGCGACATTTGTCTTGCCGACGAGCACGCCGCCGGCCGCCTTCAACCTGAGAACGACCGGGCTGTCTTTTCTCGCCACATAGTCGGCAAAAGGCGGGAAGCCGACCGTCGTCTTCATCCCCAGTGTTTCGTGAGTGTCCTTCAGCGTGAACGGCACGCCGTGCAGCGGCCCGAGAGCGTCGCCGCGCGCCTGCGCTTCGTCGGCCTTCTTCGCGCGAGCGCGAGCCCCTTCCCTGTCGAGCGTGACGACCGCGTTGACCGCCTCATTATGCCTGTCGATCTCAGCCAAATGCGCGTCCAGCGCTTCCACGGCGGAAATCCTGCGGTCGAGGATCGCGGCAGCCAAGTCTCTGGTGGAGGAAAAGACGAGGTCCATGACCAATGCTCCGGCTTGCTAGCGGCGCCAGCCTCACCAAATGGCGGACTACGGCGCGTCTTCAAGCCGAGTTCAGCATTCGAGGACAGGTGGTGCTTGATCGGAATTGCGCTGCGAGGGTCTGTTGAGGGGGCGCTGTCCCGCGATGTTGCCGCGATAGCGAGGGAGCTACACGGCCAGCGCCAGTCTTGCCGGTTCCGGCGCAAATGGACGAGTGGTCATGCCGTCTCTGGTAATGGTGACGAAGCTAGAGGGCGGGATCGGCTGCCAGTCGCCGCCATCACGGTCGAAAGGCTCCGACATCAGGCATCGCCCGCCGTTGCGGAAGACGGAGGTGTAGAGCGTCGGCGCGTGGGCATCGGTCGCATAGCGCACCGCATGGAGCGATTCGCCGTCCGACAAGGCGGCGGTAAGTCTCAGCGCCGGTTCGAAGCCGGCGCGGCGCGAGGCGTCGATCACCCGCGCCGTAGCGCGCGACACCGCGCCTTGCGGATCGCCCGCCAGACCCTCGTCGATCATCAGGAGAAAGAAAAGTTCGGAATCGGTGGTGCCCTCGCGGCGATCGAAGACATCGTCGGAGAGCGCGTTTTCCAGTGCGCGGCGGATTCTTTCGAAGCCGCCGATCTGGCCGTTGTGCATGAACGACCAGCGGCCGGCAGTGAAGGGATGACAGTTCATGCGGCTGGTGGCGCCGCCGGTCGAGGCGCGCACATGGGCCAGGAACAGGCTGGACCTGATCTGCCGGCACAGGCTCTTCAGATTGGGATCGGACCAGGCCGGCAGGATGTCGCGATACAGGCCCGGTTCGGGCCGGTCGCCGTACCAGGCGAGACCAAAGCCATCGCCATTGGTCGGCGACTTGGCTTCCTGGGCGCAATGACTCTGGGCGATCAGCGAATGGCAGGGCGCCGTGACGATGTCTTCCAGGAAAACCGCTTCGCCAAGGTAGGCCGCCCACCGGCACATCGCTCAATCTTCCCTCAGGCGCGATCCATGCGAGCCGCAGGCTCCTTGATCGCGTGTGTGCCTCTGTTGTGCGTGCGCTCATAGAGCTCGCGGACGATTCGGCTGGCCGTAGTCTCACACAGAAATGGCAAGAAAGCGTGAATGAGTGCGGCGAACGCTGCCATGAACAGACGCGAGCAGAACCACGCCGCGAAGGCCATATGGCTGAAATAGGTCTCGCCCACCTTGGCCGGGTGAGAGGTAAAGAGCCTTGCAAGCCGTGTCGTCATGGTGATCCCTCCTGGCTGGGTAAGCCCCCGATGCTGAGTATTCTGGCACGAGCTTCTGGTTCATCGGTCCCAAATCATCCTTGTGTTTGGCCAAATAATGGGACAAGCATCCCACATGGCTCTGGAGATCGATGAGATCGACCGAAGATTGCTGGCCGAACTGCAACGCGACGGCACGCTGTCGGTCGACCAATTGTCGCAAAGGGTGTCGCTGTCGCGCAACGCCTGCTGGCGCCGGGTCAAGCGGCTCGAGGAAGACGGCGTCATCACCGGCCGGGTGGCGCTGGTCGATGCCGACAAGCTTGGCCTTGGCCTTTCGGTGTTCATCCTGGTCCGGACCTCCAATCATGATCCCGACTGGCTGCAAAAATTTCGGGCGGCAGTGGGCGGCTTTCCCGAGATCACCGGCGTCTACCGCATGTCCGGCGACCTCGACTATGTCTTGCGCGCCCGCGTCGCCGACGTGAAGGCGTATGACCGGCTCTATCAGCGGCTTATCGCCAAGGTGGCGCTGTCGGATGTTTCGGCCTCCTTCGTCATGGAGGAGATCAAGGAGACGACCATCGTCCCCGTAGAACTGCGCTGAAACGGAACTGCGCTGAAAGAAAGCCGTTGATAGTCTGGCCGCCGAGTTGACTGAATCGGCGTTGATAGCGATAGGATCAGCCTCATGCGCGCAGCCCTCTACACTTCCTCCGTCATCGGTCCGGCCGTCGGCTTCATCAGGCTGCCGCACGGTGAAGGCCTGCCGCTTCCCGCCTATGAAAGCCCGGGCGCCGCCGGCATGGATCTGCGCGCCGCGGTGCCGGACGACCGGCCGCTGCTGATCCTGCCGGGAAAACGCGCGCTGGTGCCGACCGGACTGATCCTGGAGATCCCTGAGGGGGTGGAAGGCCAGGTCCGGCCACGCTCGGGCCTCGCCTTCAAGCACGGGCTTACCTGCCTCAACACGCCGGGCACCATCGACAGCGACTATCGCGGCGAGGTCAAGGTGCTGCTGATCAATCTTGGCGACGAGGATTTCGCGGTGACGCGCGGCATGCGGATCGCGCAGATCGTCTTCGCCCCGGTGACGCAGGCGATGGTCGATGAGCGCAGCTTGGCCGGCGGAACGACGCGCGGCTCCGGCGGCTTCGGATCGACCGGCACGGCCTGATGTCGCTACCCAAACTCGTCATCTTCGATTGCGACGGGGTTCTGGTCGACACCGAAAACCTAGCCAATCGGCGCCTTGCCGAATGGCTCAGCGCCGCCGGATACCCGGCAAGCTTCGAATATTGCCGCAAGAACTTCTCCGGTCGCGCCATGGTCTCGGTGCAGAAGGAAGTCGAGGCGACCGGCGCCAGCCTCGGCGCCGATTTCGTCGACCGTTGGAATGCCGGACTGCCGGACCTGTTCGCGCATGGCGTCGAAGCCGTCCCCTATGTCAGGCAGTTCATCGAAGCCGTGCACGCTGCCGGGATCGCAACTTGCGTCGCTTCGTCGGCGCGGGTGAGTAAAATGCACATCACGCTCGGCCAGACCGGGCTGCTGCCGCTGTTCGAGCATGCACTGTTCAGCTCGACCATGGTTTCGCGCGGCAAGCCGTTTCCCGACCTGTTCCTGCATGCCGCAAGCACGATGGGCTTCGCGCCCGCCGACTGCATCGTCATCGAGGACAGCGTCGCCGGGACATTAGCCGGCATTGCCGCCGGCATGCGCGTATTTTCCTACTACGGCGACCCGCATTCCGACCGCGACGGCCTGACCGAGGCCGGCGGCATCCTGTTTGACGACATGCGCGAGCTGGCCGGGCTGGTGCCGATCCCCTGATCTGGTCTTCAGGTTTTTATCCGGCTGGACGCGCCAGGCGCCCATGCTAGCTTGCCAATGTTCGACAGTGGGAGGCGCCCAGCCTATGAACTCGATCCTGTTTCGCTTCACCCTCGCCTGCTTGCTGCTGCCGTGTCTGTGGGCCGCGGCCGGCGCGCAGGGCGTCAGCTTCCCGGACCTTGGCAGCGCCGTTCCCGGCCACGAGGACACGACCTATCTCGACCTCGCCAGGATGGTCATTCCCGATCTGGCGGCGGACAAGGACGGCTTCTACCGTGGTTCCATGCCGATCGAGATGCGCCATATCGAAGGTGGGGATAGCGGTGGCGTGCCACCCGAAACGTCGGGCTTTTCCGATGCTGGCGTGCTCCAGATCAGGGCCGGCGGCAAGGAGCGGCTGGCCATGCTGTTCGACCTCGGCAGTTCCTCCGACAGCGCTGAGGGCTTTGCGGTGCTGGCGCTTTACGATCTTGCCGGCAAGCCGAGACTGCTCGACGCTGTCAATGTCGCCGTCGACCGGAGCACCTATCTCCGCGCTCCGGGCAAGCTGCCGATCGGGCCCGGCGATGACGCCATCATCACCCTGAGCACGCATTTCAATTCGAGCCAGGGCTATGTGAGCACGCCGCTGATCCTGGTCCGCGACGACAGGTTCGAGCTGATCGACATGATCTATACGTTCGACGAGTCCCTGTGTGCCTACAGGCGCACGCAGGAGTTGGGGTTTCAGACCGTTGCGGAAGGCCAGCCCTATGCGGCCATCAAGGCGACGGTGACCGATGCCACCGTGCCGAATGGCGAAAGTTGCGACGATCCGGCGCCCGAGGCTTCCTCGCGCGACATCTCCGTCACCTACCATTGGGACGGGACCGCATACGTCAAGGGGTCCGACGCACTGGACAAATTGGCAGGAGAGAACGCCAATCGCTTCTGACCCATTCGCATTCGTTTGCCCGGCGGGCAGTGGCGGGATAAAATGCGCTTCGCACTCTGGGGAGCATCCATGGACAAGGGCAAAATCTTTCGCGACCTGCACAGTTCGATCTTCGTCATGCCCAACCCCTGGGACGTCGGCACGACGAAACTGCTGGCCTCCTTCGGTTTCAAGGCGTTGGCGACGACCAGCGCCGGCTTTGCCTTTTCGCGCGGCCTGCCCGATGGCGCGGTGACCTTCGAGGCGATGATCCACCACTGCCGCGACGTGACCGCGGCGACCGGCCTGCCGGTCTCGGCCGACCTCGAGAAGGGCAAGGGCGACAGCGCGACAAGTGCCGCGGAAACTATCTTCGCAGCCGAAGCGGCAGGCCTCGCCGGCTGCTCGATCGAGGACCACACCGGCGAGCCCGACAAGCCGATTTATGAATTTTCGCATGCCGTCGAGCGCGTCGCCGCTGCAGCGGAGGCGGCACGGGCGCTGAAGCACGACTTCGTCTTCACCGCGCGGGCCGAGAATTTTCTGTGGGGCAGGCCAGACATCGACGACACGATCAAGCGGCTGCAGGCCTTCGAGAAGGCCGGCGCCGACGTGCTCTACGCGCCAGGCCTCGGCGATGTCGAGACGGTGCAAACCGTCTGCTCGGCGCTGACCAAGCCGGTCAACGTCATGGTGAGGCCCGGCTTCACCGTCGCCGATCTTGCCCTGGCAGGGGTCAAGCGCATTTCGCTCGGGCCCTGGCTGACCAATTACGCCTTCGGCATGCTGGAAACGGCGGCACGTGAGATCCAGCAGGACGGCACCTTCGGCTTCACCCGCACCGCCATGCCGTTCGGCAAGCTGCAGGCGTTGTTTGCCAAATCTTCAGCTTAGATTGGCCCAACGCATGAAGCTCAGCGTCGTCGACATGCACACCGGCGGCGAGCCGCTGCGGATCGTCACCGGTGGTTATCCCAGGATTCCTGCAGGCACGATCCTGGAAAAACGCGCCTATGTGCGCGATCACCTCGATCATCTCAGGAAGATCCTGATGTTCGAGCCGCGCGGCCATCACGACATGTATGGCGCGCTACTGGTGGAACCCGATCTGCCCGGCGCCGACTTGGCCGTGCTGTTTATGCACAATGAGGGCTATTCGACGATGTGCGGCCACGCCATCGTCGCGCTCGGCCGCTACGCCGTCGACGAGGGACTGGTGGCGCGGCAGGAGCCGCTGACGACAGTCAAAATCGAGGCGCCGTGCGGACTGGTCGTCGCCTCGGTCGAGGTGCAAGATGGCAAGGCCGGTGCTGTATCGTTCGAAAGCGTGCCGGCCTTTCTGTTCGCCCGCAACCAGCAGATCGAATTGCCGGGCTTCGGGGCAATCAGCTTCGACATCGCCTATGGCGGCGCCTTCTATGCGCTCGCCGATTGCCGCCAGTTCGGGCTGGAGTTCGGCAAGAACCGCGTGCGCGATTTCGTCGATGCGGCGACGGCGCTGACGGAGAGGCTGAAGAAAGTATTCCCGCTGTCGCATCCGGACCATGCCGACCTTGCCTTTCTCTACGGCACCATCCTGACCGACGGACAGGACGCATATGCCGATAGCCCGACCAAAAACATCTGCGTCTTCGCCGACGCCGAGGTCGACCGTTCGCCAACCGGATCGGGCGTCGCCGCGCGGCTGACGGCAATGCATGCCAAGGGCGAAATCGCCGGTCAGACGCGGCTGTTCGAGAGTGTTGCAGGCTCGCGCTTTTCCGGCAGCGTGGCGAGGACCGCGAAAGCCGGGCCGCATGACGCCATCATCGCCCGCGTCGGCGGCCGCGCCTTCTACAGCGGCCGGGCCGAATTCATCGTCGAACCCGACGACGAGTTGGGACGTGGTTTTCTTTTGCGTTAGCGCCGAACCCAACAAAACGGAACGGAGCGTAACGTTTGGCTACAACCGCCATTCGCAAGCCTGCATCACCAGAACATCAGCACTCCTAAGCCGCTTCGCGCGCCGAGATAGCCTTGTGCAAATGCACCATCATGGCGGCGGCGAACAGCGGCGTCAAAAGGTTGAGCAGCGGCACCGCGAGGAAGGCAGCGACAACCAGCCCGGCGAGAAACACCGTGACGGCATGTTTTTTGCGCAATGCCCGGGCCTCGGCCTCCGGGCGAAAGCGCATGGCGGCGAATTCGAAGAATTCGCGTCCCAGCAGATAGCCGTTGACGATGAAGAAGGCAGCGATGTTGATGCCCGGCACCAGCAGCAGCAGCAAGGCCACGATGTTGCCGAGGATGACGACGCCGAAGAATCTTATCGCCAGCACCAGCGAGCGCAGCGCCGGCGTCGCGCGGCCGGGCGGGTCATTGGGATAGTCGGTGCGCTCGACCAGTTCGGCGGCGTCGTCGAGGAACAGGCCGGCGATGATCGCCGTCACCGGCGCGATCAGCAGCGCCAGACCGAGCGCCAGACCGATCCCGGCGACGATGACGCCCAGCCATCCGGCCCAGGACGGCAGGGCGGGCAGCCATGCGTCGATCCATGGCCAGGCCAGCCATTCGAACAGGGCCTCGATGGCGAACCAAAGCGCGGCGAGCGCCAGCAAGGTCAGGCCCAACGTTTTTACGAACACCGAGCGGAATTCGGGCGAGAACAGCTGGCTGGCGGCGGCGCGGGCGGCGCTGGAGATCACGGCGTTTCCAATTCCAAGTTGAACATCTGCGAAATAGGCGGAGACACGACAAGTCGCAAGCACAACCAAGGGGCGCAACCCAAGGGCACAACCAAGTGCGGCGTCACGCCATTTAAAAAATCACGGCCTAGGCAAAGCCGCATCAAATCGCTAGACCCGCCCGCGGCCGGCATGCCAGAAAGCCGGTGGTTTTTCGCGGAGACATGATTGATGCCGAACTATGACGTGCTTTGTATCGGTAATGCCATTGTCGACATCATCGCCCAGTGCGACGAGGCATTCCTTGAGACGAACGGCATCATCAAGGGCGCGATGAACCTGATCGACACGAGGCGCGCCGAGCTGCTCTACAGCCGCATGGGCCCGGCCATCGAAGCCTCCGGCGGCAGCGCCGGCAACACGGCGGCGGGCGTCGCCAGCTTCGGCGGCCGCGCCGCCTTCTTCGGCAAGGTCTCGAACGACACGCTCGGCGAAATCTACGCCCATGACATGCACGCCCAGGGCGTGGCCTTCGACACTAGGCCGCTCAATGGCGAACCGCCGACGGCGCGCTCGATGATCTTCGTCACGCCGGACGGCGAGCGCTCGATGAACACCTATCTCGGCGCTTGCGTCGAGCTCGGTCCGGAGGATGTCGAGGCCGACAAGGCGTCGGGCGCCGCCGTCACCTATTTCGAGGGCTATCTGTGGGACCCGCCGCGCGCCAAGGAAGCGTTCCGGCAGACGGCGAAGCTCGCCCATGCCGCCGGGCGCGAAGTGTCGATGACATTGTCGGATTCGTTCTGCGTCGACCGCTACCGCGAGGAGTTTCTGGAGCTGATGCGCTCGGGCACCGTCGATATCGTCTTTGCCAATAGCCATGAGATCAAGTCGCTGTACCAGACCGCCTCCTTCGACGAGGCGCTGGCCCAGATCCGCAAGGATTGCAAGATCGCCGCCGTCACCCGCTCCGAAAAGGGCTCGGTCATCGTGCGCGGCGACGAGACCGTCACCATCAATGCGACGGAAATCCGCGAACTGGTCGACACCACCGGCGCCGGGGACCTCTATGCCGCCGGCTTCCTCTACGGCTACACACAAGGCCGCAGCCTGAAGCATTGCGGCGATCTCGGCTCGCTGGCGGCCGGGCTGGTGATCCAGCAGATCGGGCCAAGGCCGCGGCAAAATTTACGCCACGAGGCTGAGCAGGCAGGCCTGATTTAGGAAGAGGCGCTCGCTCCTCAGGCCCCCGCCGTATAAGCGGCAATCGCCGCCATGTTGACGATGTCGCTGTCCTTGGCGTTGAGCGAGACGATCTGAACCGGCTTGTCCAGGCCGACCAGCAGCGGGCCGATAACGGTCGAGCCGCCGAGCTCCTGCAGCATCTTGGTCGAGATCGAGGCCGAGTGGAAGGCCGGCATGATCAGCACATTGGCTGGGCCGGTCAGCCGGATGAACGGGTATTGCGCCATGGCGCGTGCGCTGAGCGCCACGTCGGCTGCCATCTCGCCGTCATACTCGAAATCGACGCGCCGCTTGTCGAGGATGCGCACCGCTTCCTGGATGCGTTCGGAGCGCTCGCCCTGCGGATGGCCGAAGGTGGAATAGGCAAGCATGGCCAGCCGCGGCTCATAACCCATGCGGCGGGCAAAGCCGGCGGCCTCCTCGGCGATGTCGGCGATCTGTTCGGCATTCGGCATATCGTGCACGGCGGTGTCGGCGACGATCACGGTTCGGCCCCGCGCCAGCACGATCGAGGCGCCGATCACGCGGTGGCCGGGCTTGGCGTCGATGATGCGGCGGATGTCGTCGAGCGCCGTCGAGTAGTTGCGGGTGACGCCGGTGACGATGCCATCGGCATCGCCCAGCGCCACCATGCAGGCGGCGAAATGGTTGCGGTCGGTGTTGATCAGGCGCTGGCAGTCGCGAAACAGGAAGCCCTTGCGCTGCATACGCTCGTACAGATAGTCGGTGTAGACGCCGTTGCGGCGCGACAGCCTGGCATTGATGATCTCGATGCCTTGCTTGTTCAGTTCGATGCCGGCGTTCCTGGCGTTCTCCTTAATGATGTCGTCGCGGCCCAGCAGGATGGCGGTGCCGAGCCGCTGGTTCACATAGGAGACGGCGGCGCGCATCACCTGCTCCTCCTCGCCCTCGGCGAAAACGATGCGCTTGGGCTGGCGGCGCACGCGGTCGTAGATGCGCTGAAGGGTCGAGGCGATCGGATCGCGGCGGGCGGAAAGCTCCTGCGCGTAGCGGTCGAGGTCGAGGATCGGCTTGCGCGCGACGCCGGATTCCATCGCGGCCTTGGCAACCGCGATCGGAATGGCCGAGATCAGGCGCGGGTCGAACGGCACCGGGATGATGTAGTTGGGGCCGAATTTCGGCCGCATGCCCTGGTAGGCGGCGGCGACGTCGTCGGGTACATCCTGGCGCGCCAGTTCGGCGAGCGCACGCGCCGCGGCGATCTTCATGTCGTCATTGATGGTGGTCGCCCGCACGTCCAGCGCGCCGCGGAAGATGTAAGGGAAGCCGAGCACGTTGTTGACCTGGTTCGGATAGTCCGAACGGCCGGTGGCCATGATGGCATCGGCGCGGATTTCGGCCACTTCCTCCGGCGTGATCTCCGGATCGGGGTTGGCCATGGCGAAGATGATCGGCTTCTCGGCCATGGACTGCACCATCTTGGTGGTCAGCGCGCCCTTGGCTGAGAGGCCGAGGAACACGTCGGCACCGTCGATCGCCTCGGCCAGCGAGCGTGCGTCGGTCTTGGCGGCATGCGCCGACTTCCACTGGTTCATGCCTTCGGTGCGGCCCTGGAAGACGACACCTTTGGTGTCGCACAGGATGATGTTTTCGGGCGCAAAGCCCATCGCCTTCATCAGCTCGATGCAGGCGACGCCGGCGGCACCGGCGCCATTGCAGACCATTTTGGTGGTCTTCATGTCGCGACCGGTGATTTCCAGCGCGTTGATCAGGCCGGCCGCCGAAATGATGGCGGTGCCGTGCTGGTCGTCATGAAAGACCGGTATGTCCATAAGTTCGCGCAGCCGCTGCTCGATGATGAAGCACTCCGGCGCCTTGATGTCTTCCAGATTGATACCGCCGAACGACGGCCCAAGGAAACGCACGCAATTGATGAACTCTTCGGCATCCTCGGTGTCGACCTCGAGATCGATCGAATCGACATCGGCGAAGCGCTTGAACAGCACCGCCTTGCCTTCCATCACCGGCTTGGCGGCCAGCGCGCCGAGATTGCCGAGGCCGAGGATGGCGGTGCCGTTTGAGATGACGGCGACCATGTTGCCGCGCGCCGTGTAGTCGAAGGCGCGGCTGGGATCCTCGGCAATGGCAAGCACCGGAACCGCGACGCCCGGCGAATAGGCGAGGCTTAGGTCACGCTGGGTGGCCATCGGCTTGGTGGCGACGATCTCCAGCTTGCCCGGGCGGCCCATGGCGTGGAATTCCAACGCCTCCTGCGCACTGACGGAGGGGCCGTTGCTTTCGGTTTTCTTGGCCATGATGCTTTCGATTTCCTCACCCGTGCAGCACCTCGTTGAGACGGGCGCGGTGCTTTCTTTTGTGGAACGTTCGGGATTAAGGCTACACTTCGCCGCTGTAAACCGCCAAGCAGATGGCTTGGGAAATTTTGGAAGCAACTTCTTGAACGACGAAACGCCCATTCGCAGCGACAGCGCTACGCCGGCCTTTGCGCCGGCAACGCCGATGATGGAGCAGTATATCGAGATCAAGGCGGCGAACCCGGATTCGCTGCTGTTCTACCGCATGGGCGATTTCTACGAGCTGTTCTTCGACGACGCCGAGAAGGCGAGCCGGGCGCTCGGCATCGTCCTGACCAAGCGTGGCAAGCACCAGGGCCTCGACATCCCGATGTGCGGCGTACCGGTGCATGCCGCCGACGATTATCTGCAGAAGCTGATTGGACAAGGGTTCCGCGTCGCCGTCTGCGAGCAGATCGAGGATCCGGCAGAGGCGAAGAAACGCGGCGGCAAATCGGTGGTGCGCCGCGACGTGGTGCGGCTGGTAACGCCCGGCACCATCACCGAGGACAAATTGCTGGCGCCGTCGGAATCGAGTTTCTTGATGGCACTTGGCCGGGTCAAGGGCGGAGCCGAACAAAGAAGCGGGGAGCGCGGCAGCTCGACAGGGAACCAAGGAAGTTTTGCGCTGGCCTGGATCGAGATCTCGACCGGCGCCTTCCGCGTTGCCGAGACCAGCGCCGACCGGCTGCTCGCCGATGTCTTTCGCGTCGAGCCACGCGAACTGATCGTCGCCGAACCGGTGTTTTACGATCCAGAGCTGAAACCGGTGTTCGATGTGCTCGGCCGCATCGCCAGTCCGCAGCCGCCGAGCCTGTTCGACTCGGCGTCGGCCGCGGGCCGCATCGCCCGTTTCTTCGAGGTGGCGACGCCGGACAGTTTTGGCACGTTTTCCCGCGCCGAGCTGTCGGCGATCTCAGGCGCAATCGCCTATGTCGAGAAGACGCAGAAGGCCGAGCGGCCGCCGCTGTCGCGGCCCGAGCGCGAGGAGCAGGGTTCGACGCTGTTCATCGATCCGGCGACACGCGCCAATCTGGAACTGCTGCGCACGCTGTCCGGCAGCCGCGAGGGTTCGCTGTTCAAGGCGATCGACCGCACGGTGACCGGCGGCGGCGCGCGGCTGCTCGCCGATCGGCTGATGGCGCCGCTGACCGATCCGGCGGCAATTGGCGCAAGGCTGGATTCGGTGTCGTTCTTCCGGTCCGAGACACGGCTGTGCCAGGCGGTGCGGGCGAGCCTGAAGAGCGTCGCCGACATGCCACGCGCGCTGTCGCGGCTGGCGCTCAACCGCGGCGGCCCGCGCGATCTCGGCGTGCTGCGTGCCGGGTTCGAGGCAGCCGGCGCTATTGCCGAACTGTTTGCGGCGACCGCCCTGCCGCCAGAATTGGCGGCGGCGCTGGCGGCGATCGAAGCGCTGCCGCGCCCGCTGGCCGAGCATCTGACACGGGCGCTCGCCGACGAGCTGCCGCTGCTCAAGCGCGACGGCGGCTTCGTCCGTTCCAGCTACAACGCCGAGCTCGACGAGATGCGGGCGCTGCGCGATGAATCGCGCAAGGTGATCGCCGGGCTGGAGCGCTCGCTGATCCACGAAACCGGCATCCGCTCGCTGAAAATCCGGCACAACAATGTGCTTGGCTACTACATCGAAGTCACCGCCAACAACCATGCGATCATGACGAGCAGCGACGGGGCGAAGGCGCGCTTCATCCATCGCCAGACCATGGCCAACGCCATGCGCTTCACCACGACCGAACTGGCCGAGCTGGAATCGAAGATCGCCAATGCCGCCGACCGGGCGCTGGCGATCGAGCTTGCCGCCTTCGACAGGCTGACGGCGGAAGCCGTTGGCGAGGCGGACAAGATCCGCGCCGGCGCCGAAGCACTCGCCGTGCTCGACGTGTCGGCGGCACTGGCGCTGCTTTCCGAAAGCGACGCCTGGTGCCGGCCGGTGGTGGACGCGAGCCTCGCCTTCGCCATTTCGGGCGGGCGGCATCCGGTGGTGGAACAGTCGCTGCGGCGTTCGGGCGAAGGACCGTTCGTCGCCAATGATTGCGATCTGTCGCCGGAAGGCAATGCCAAAAACGGCGCGATCTGGCTGCTGACCGGCCCCAATATGGGCGGCAAATCGACCTTCCTCAGGCAGAACGCGCTGATCGCCATCCTCGCCCAGACCGGCTCCTTCGTGCCGGCGGCCTCAGCCCATATCGGCGTTGTCGACCGGCTGTTTTCACGTGTCGGCGCCTCGGACGACCTGGCGCGCGGCCGCTCGACCTTCATGGTCGAGATGGTCGAAACGGCGGCGATCCTCAACCAGGCCGGCGAACGCGCGCTGGTGATCCTCGACGAGATCGGCCGCGGCACCGCCACCTTCGACGGCCTGTCGATCGCCTGGGCGGCGGTCGAGTATCTGCACGAAAAAAACCGCTGCCGGGCGATCTTCGCCACCCATTTCCACGAAATGACTGCGCTGGCCAGCAAGCTCGCTCGACTGCACAATGTCACCATGCGGGTCAAGGAATGGGAAGGCGACGTGGTCTTCCTGCACGAGGTCGGCAAGGGTGCCGCCGACCGCTCCTACGGCGTGCAGGTGGCGCGTCTGGCCGGCTTGCCGGAGGCGGTGGTCGGGCGGGCCAGGGAAGTGCTGCACCAACTGGAAGCTGGCGAGGTTTCGGGCAAGGCCAACCGGCTGGTCGACGATCTGCCGCTGTTTTCGGTGGCGGTGAAACGGGAAACGCCGAAGCCGGTGAAGGACGACGCACTGGGCGCCGCGCTCGGCGCGATCAACCCCGACGAGATGACGCCGCGGGAGGCGCTGGAGGCGCTGTATCGGCTGAAGGGAATGGCGGGGAAATAGCTGGGCCTCGTCCGCTCCCATCCCTCAAATCATCTGCAGGCCCTGCTTGCGCCGCGGCGGTGGGAAGGCGCGGTCGATTTCGGTGAAATCCTCACGCGTAAGCTCGATGTCGAGCGCCGCGACATTCTGGCGGATATGCTCCTGCTTGCTGGCCTTTGGAATGGCGATGACGCCGTCCTGTGCCATCACCCAGGCCAGCGCCAGCTGAGCCGGCGTCGCATCGTGGCGGGCGGCGATGGCTTCGAGGCTGGCGTTGCGCGCCAATACGCCCTGGTCGACCGGCGAATAGGCCATCAGCGGAATGCCGCGCTGCCGGCTCCAGGGCGCAAGGTCGAATTCGGGGCCGCGCTGGGACAGATTGTAGAGGATCTGGTTGGTCTGGACGCCGTCGCCGGCCGGCAGGCTGACCAGTTCCTCCATCTCATGAGTGTCAAAATTGCTGACGCCCCAATGGCGGATCTTGCCGGCTTTTTTCAACGCTTCGAAGGCCTCGACCGTTTCCGCCAGCGGCACGCTGCCGGGCCAGTGCAGCAGATAGAGATCGATGCGGTCGGTGCGCAGATGCCTGAGGCTTGCCTCGCAGGCAGCCGGCACGCCGGTGCGCGAGGCGTTGGATGGCAGCACCTTGGAGACTAGGAACACCTCGTCGCGGCGCCCGGCTATAGCATCCGCCACCACTTCCTCGGCGCCACCGCTGGCATACATTTCGGCGGTGTCGATCAGCGTCATGCCGAGATCCAGCCCAAGCTTCAGGGCATTGACCTCATCGGCATGGCGGCGGGCGTCCTCGCCCATTTTCCAGGTGCCTTGACCCAGCACGGGAACGGCTTCGCCCGAGGGCAATGTTGTGGTTCTTATCGTTGACGGCATGGCGTGCTCCAGTCGAGGCCCGATGGCTGATGCTACTTCACCGGATGGGCGGCCAGCCAATCCTGCATCCGCTTGATCTCGGCTTCCTGCGCCGCGATCACCGCTTCGGCCAGCTTGCGCATTTCCGGATCCTTGCCATTGGCAAGCTCGACCTTGGCCATGTCGATAGCCGCCTGGTGATGCGGGATCATGCCGCGGGCGAAATCGACATCGGCATTGCCGGAATATTCGATCGCCGTCATCGCGGTGTGCATTTTGTCCATCGCCGCCTTGTAGCTGTCGGTCGAGGCACCCTGCGCGCCCATCGCCCCCATGTCGTGCGCCCCCATGTCGTGTTTCGTCTCCTGGGCTTGCGACGGAATGCTTTCCAGGAAAACCGCAAGCAGCATTCCGGCCGCCATCAGCAGCAGCACGATCTTCTTGGCCAACGTCATTCATGATCTCCTTTTTGAACGAGTTCCTATCTGGGGACTTGGCTCAGAGTTTCAACGTCCTGAGCCGCAACGCGTTGGTGATCACCGACACCGAGGACAGGCTCATCGCCGCTGCCGCAATCATCGGCGACAACAGCGTGCCGGTGAGCGGATAGAGCACGCCGGCGGCGACCGGCACGCCAAGCACGTTGTAGAGGAAGGCGAAGAACAGGTTCTGGCGGATGTTGCGGATCGTCGCCTGGGCGAGCGTGCGGGCCCGAACGATGCCGTTGAGATCGCCCTTGACCAGCGTGATCCCGGCGCTTTCGACCGCGACATCGGCGCCGGTGCCCATGGCGATGCCGACATCGGCGGCGGCCAGCGCCGGCGCGTCGTTGACGCCGTCGCCGGCCATGGCGACGCCGCCGCCGCTGGCGCGCAACTCTTCGACCAGCGCGCTCTTCTGTTGCGGCAGCAGGCCGGCACGCACCTCGTCAATGCCGAGTTTGCTTGCGATGGCTTTCGACGAGGTCGACGATCCGCGCCAGCGTGGTTTCGGCGCCGATCCTCTCGGCGCGCATGATCAGCGAACCGTTCTTGTTGAGCGTGCCGCCGGTGACGGAATCGCCTTCAGTCTTTTCGACCGGCAGAGGCTCGCCGGACAGCATCGATTCGTCGACGGAAGAGCGGCCGTCCAGCACCATGCCGTCGACCGGCACGGCATCGCCGGGGTGGATGCGCAGGCGGTCGCCGGCCTTGACCGTGTCGAGCGGCACGTCGTTTTCGGAACCGTCCTCGCCGATCAGCCGCGCGGTCTTCGGCGCGAGGTCGAGCAGCGCGCGAATCGCCGAGCCGGTTTTTTCACGGGCGCGCAATTCCAGCACCTGGCCGAGGAAAACCAGCGCCACGATGACGGCGGCTGCCTCGAAATAGACCGGGACCGTGCCCTCATGACCGCGGAACTGGTGCGGAAATATATCGGGGAACAGCGCGGCGGCGACGCTGTAGAGATAGGCGGCACCAACGCCGAGCGAAATCAGCGTCCACATGTTGGGGCTGCGGTTGAGAACCGATTCCCAGCCGCGATGGAAGAAAGGAAAAGCCGCCCACAGCACAACCGGGCTGGCCAGCGCCAATTCCACCCAGATCTTGGTCGAATCCTCGATGAAGGCGCTAAACGTCAGGCCGAGCATCGGCGCCATGGCGAAGATCAGCAATCGCACCGACAACACGGCGCTCACCCAGAAGCGCCTGGTGAAATCGACCAGTTCCGGGTTCGGGCCCTCGTCGCCGGTCGGCACGCCATCGGTTCCAGCGCCATCCCGCAGATCGGGCAGGCGCCTGACTTGTCGCGGACGATTTCTGGATGCATCGGACAGGTGTATTGCGTGCCTTTCGGCATCGCCTGCTGCTCCGGCCTGTCGCCAAGATACTTTGCCGGCTCCGCCTCAAGTGCGGCAGGAGGCGATCATCCGGTTTCGACTGCCGTGGAGAGCCTGTCTGTCCGCCCCATACCCAGCGCCGCGAAAACGCGCTATAGACGCCGCCAAAACGGCGAGGCCGAACGGCACTTATGGCAAGAATCTCTCTAAAGCTCGACGAACTGATCGACGGCGAAGCCTTGCGCCGCGAGATGACCGCGCTGACTGCGGCCACGGCAGGCGACGGCTCCGGCAAGGCTGCGCGTGCCGGTGTTCTCCAGCTTCTCAAGGGCAGGCTGGCCGCCGGCCGCAGCATCGCCGAACGCATGCTGATGGACGACGGCAGCGGCACTGCCTGCGCCGCCCGGCTGTCGCATCTCATGGACGAAATCATCCGCGCGCTCTACGAGTTCGCCGCCACCCACGTCTATCGCGTCAAGAACCCGTCATCGGCCGAACGCATGGCCGTCGTCGCGGTCGGCGGCTATGGTCGCGGCACGCTGGCGCCGGGATCTGATATCGATCTGCTCTTCCTGCTGCCCTACAAGCAGACCCCATGGGGCGAGCAGATCGTCGAATACATGCTCTACGTGCTGTGGGACCTGGGACTGAAGGTCGGTCACGCCACCCGCAACATCGACGAATGCCTGCGGCAGTCGCGCACCGACATCACCATCCGCACCTCGATCCTGGAGGCGCGTTTCCTGTGGGGCGAGCAGAAGCTCTATGACGAGCTCTTGCAGCGCTTCGACCGCGAGGTGGTGCGCACGACCGGACCCGAATATGTGCAGGCCAAGCTTGCCGAACGCGACGAGCGTCATGCCAAGGCCGGCGAAAGCCGCTATCTGGTCGAACCCAACGTCAAGGACGGCAAGGGCGGCCTGCGCGACCTGCAGACGCTGTTCTGGATCGGCAAGTATTTCTACCGGGTCCGCACCGGCGAGGAACTGGTCGACAAGGGCGTCTTCACCGGCACCGAATACCGGGAATTCCAGAAGGCCGAGGACTTCCTGTGGGCGGTGCGCTGCCACATGCATTTCCTCACCGGCAAGGCCGAGGAGCGGCTGCATTTCGACATCCAGCGCGAGATCGCCGAGCGGCTGGGCTACACCACACATCCGGGCCTGTCGGCGGTCGAGCGCTTCATGAAGCATTACTTCCTCGTCGCCAAGGACGTCGGCGATCTGACCCGCATCTTCTGCGCGGCGCTCGAGGAAGAGCAGGCCAAGCATGTGCCGGGCTTCAACCGCATCTTTCTCACCTTCTCGCGCCGCAAGCGCAAGCTTGCCGGCACGTCCGATTTCATTGTCGACAACCATCGCATCAACATCGCCGACGACCTGGTGTTCGAGCGCGATCCGGTCAATCTCCTGCGGCTGTTCTGGTTCGCCGACAAGCACGGGCTGGAATTTCACCCCGATGCGCTGAAGCTGCTGACCCGTTCGCTCGGCCTCGTCGGCAAGGCGCTCAGGCGCGACGAGGAAGCCAACCGGCTGTTCCTCGACATATTGACGTCGGACCGCAATGCCGAACTCAATCTCAGGCGGATGAACGAGGCGGGACTGCTGGCAAAGCTGATCCCGGATTTCGGCAAGATCGTCGCCATGATGCAGTTCTCGATGTACCACCACTATACGGTGGACGAGCACCTGATCCGCTGTATCGGCGTGCTAGCCGAGATCGAGCGCGGCGACGGTGAAAAGATCCACCCGCTTGCCCACTCGCTGATGCCGGGGCTGAAGAAAAGCCGCGAGGCGCTCTATGTCGCGGTCCTGCTGCACGATATCGCCAAGGGCCGGCCGGAGGACCATTCCGAAGCGGGCGCCCGGATCGCGCGGCGGATCTGCCCGCATATGGGGCTGTCGGCGGCCGACACCGAAACGGTCGCCTGGCTGGTCGAAAACCATCTCGCCATGTCGATGACGGCGCAGACCCGCGACCTCAACGACCGCAAGACGATCGAGGACTTTTCCGCGATCGTGCAGTCGGTCGAACGGCTGAAGCTGCTGCTCGTCCTGACCGTCTGCGATATCAGAGGCGTCGGGCCTGGCGTCTGGAACGGCTGGAAGGGGCAGTTGCTGCGCACGCTCTACTACGAGACCGAATTGCTGTTGACCGGCGGGTTTTCGGAGGTGTCGCGTGCGATGCGTACCGCGGCTGCCCGCGAAAAGCTGGCCGAGGCGCTCGCCGATTGGCCGGAAAAGGCCCGCAAGCGCTATGTCGCCAAACACTATGAGAATTATCTGCTGGCGGTCGATCTCGCCGACCAGCTTCGCCACGCCGAATTCATCCGCGAGGCGGATGCGGCGGGCAAGAAGCTCGCCACGATGATCAAGACCCATCAGTTCGAGGCGGTGACCGAGATCACCGTGCTGGCGCAGGACCATCCCCGCCTGCTGTCGGTCATTGCCGGCGCCTGTGTGGCGGCCGGCGGCAACATTGTCGACGCGCAGATCTTCACCACCTCCGACGGCCGCGCGCTGGACACCATCCTGATCTCGAGGGAATTCGACCGCGACGAGGATGAGCGCCGCCGTGCCGAGCGCGTCGGCCGCCTGATCGAGGACGTGCTGTCGGGTAAGAGCTGGCTGCCGGAGATGATCGAGAAGCGCACCAAGCCGCGGCGCGGCGCCAAGGTCTTCCGCATCCAGCCGCGCGCCGAAATCCGCAACACGCTGTCGAACCGGTTCTCGGTGATCGAGGTCGAGGGGCTGGATCGGCCGGGCCTGCTGTCCGAGATCACCGGGGCGTTGTCCGACCTGTCGCTCGACATCGCCTCGGCGCACATTACCACGTTCGGCGAAAAGGTCATCGACACCTTCTATGTCACTGATCTCACCGGCCAGAAGATCGACAGCCCGACCCGCATGGCCGCCATCAAAAACAGGCTGATCGCGGTCCTCGAAGGCACCGTGCCCGAGCGCGGCGGCAAGGCCAAGGCTGCGGCCGAGTGACAGCCACCACCCATTTGTCCCAATCCTGCAGGCAGTCTCCAGACGCATGAGCCTTGTCAAAAAGTTCGCGACGGTCGCTTCCGGCACGCTGATGAGCCGCGCCCTCGGCTTCGGCCGCGAGATGCTGATGGCGGCCGCGCTCGGCACCGGGCCGATCGCCGACGCCTTCAACGCTGCCTTCCAGTTTCCCAACACCTTCCGCCGGCTGTTTGCCGAAGGCGCCTTCAACGCCGCCTTCGTGCCGCTGTTCGCCAAGGAGATCGAGACCCACGGCACCGATGGCGCCAAGCGCTTTTCCGAAGAGGTGTTCGGCGTGCTGTTCACGGCGCTGCTGGCGCTGACCATCGCCATGGAACTGGCGATGCCGCTGATCGTGCGCTACCTGGTGGCGCCGGGCTTTGCCGACTCGCCGGGAAAGTTCGAGATGACGGTCCGGCTCGCGACCATCATGTTTCCCTATCTGATCTGCATGTCGCTCGGCGCCATGATGGCCGGCATGCTGAATTCGCTGCGCCGCTATTTCGCCGCCGCGGTGGCGCCGGTGTTCCTGAACGTCATCCTGATCGGCGTGCTCGCCTATGCGTGGCACAAGGGATCGGACGCGCGCACCGTTGGCTTCGCACTGGCCTGGGGCGTGCTGGCGGCGGGGCTGGTGCAACTGGCGATCGTCTGGGTGGCGGTGCGCCATGCCGGCATCTCGATCGGCTTTCGCCGGCCAGGGATGACGCCCAATGTCAAGCGGCTGCTGATCCTGGCGCTGCCGGCGGCGATCACCGGCGGCATCACCCAGATCAACCAGCTGATCGGCACCGCAATCGCCTCGGCGCAGGACAGTGCGGTGTCGTCGCTCGCCTATGCCGATCGCATCTATCAGCTGCCGCTCGGCGTCGTCGGCATCGCCGTCGCAATCGTGCTTCTGCCCGAACTGTCGCGGGCGCTGAAGTCGGGCAATCTGATGGAGGCGGCCAATTTGCAGAACCGGTCGGTGGAGTTCACGCTGTTCCTGACCTTGCCGGCGGCGGCGGCACTGCTGGTCATGGCGGAGCCGATCGTCGGGCTGGTCTACGAACGCGGCGCGTTTGCCGCAAACAACTCGACGCCGATCGTGGCGGCGATCCTGGCGATCTTCGGCTTGGGGCTGCCGGCCTTCGTGCTGATCAAGGCGTTCACCCCCGGCTATTTCGCCCGCGAGGACACGCGCACGCCGATGATCTTCGCCGCGATCTCGGTGGCGGTGAACATCACCACCGCGCTGACGCTGTTTCCGCAGATGGGCGCGCCGGGCATCGCCGTCGCCTCGGCCGTCGCCGGCTGGGTCAATGCGTTGATGCTGCTCGGCGTGCTGATCCGGCGCGGCCATTGGGGCCGCGACGTGCCGCTCATCAGACGCATCCCACGGCTGGTGCTGTCGGCGGCGGTGATGGCGGCGGCGCTGTATTTTGCCGAACACTGGTTTGCCGCCCAACTGGCTTCGGGCTCGCCGCTGGTGGTCAAGGCGGCAACGCTGCTTGGGCTGGTCGCCGGCGGGGCGCTGCTTTATTTCGTCACCGCCTTCGTCACCGGGGGGGCGGATTTCGGCATGATCCGGCGCAGTATCAGGCGGAAGGGCTCCTCTTCGACCAGGGAATAGTCTCCGACCCGTAGACCACCATGTCGATGTCGGCGCTGCCCCTCATTGCCCTGCCGGGCATTTCTCCCCGTAAACGGGGAGAAAGAAGCTGGGCGCCCCCTGGCGCCCTTCCTGCAACGCTTGTCGTTGGCGAAACCGTGGACGACGGGGCTTTCTCCCCGTCTCTATACGGGGAGAAATGTCCGGCTGTCCGAACCGGATAGATAGGTAACAGAATGGACTAATTGCATGGGTGACAGTTTTCTCCTCTGCCGGGAGGACTGG